>NZ_JABJWD010000140.1:0-12161 GCF_013155425.1 Gluconacetobacter entanii
CCTTTCATGATCCGTCGCCCACCCCGCCTGCCATACCCCCATGGCGGGGTGGCCTGACACGTCATCGTCAAAAATAACCTCTTGACCTGAGGCTGCTTTATAAGCTGTCTCCTTGGGCAAAGCCGTCGCGCGCCTTGTTTTTGCTTTGTTCAGGATGATCATGAATACGCCCCCTTCCCATCCCGGCCCCGGTCGCACCCCCACGCTCCTTCTCGTCATCGCCGTGTGTGCGATATCCGGTCTTTATCTACTGGGGGGTGGCCTGTGGCTGGCCGTTCTGGGGGGCTCTTTCTATTATGTCATCGCCGGCGCCGCGCTGCTGGCGACGGCATGGATGCTGTGGATACGCTCCCAGACCGCACTGACCCTCTATGCCGTCCTGCTGGCCGGCACGATGATCTGGGCCGTGCGGGAGGTCGGGTTCGATTTCTGGGCCCTTGCCCCGCGTGGCGATATCCTGGTGCCGATCGGACTCCTGTTCTTCCTGCCGGGCGTGACGCATGCGCTCTCGACACAGGCCAGGCCGCCGCGTCTGGCGCTCGGGGCCGTCATCGCGGCCGCCGTCGCCGTGGTCGGGATTGCCCTGACGCAGGATCCGCAGGATATCGCGGGCGACCTGCCCCCCGTGGCGCAGAACGCCCCGACGCCGGGGGATGCGAACGAAATGCCCGACGCGGACTGGCAGGCCTATGGCCGGACGGAATTCGGAGACCGTTTCTCCCCGCTCAAGCAGATCACGGCCGCCAATGTCAGCAAACTGAAGGTCGCATGGACCTTCCGCACCGGCGACATGCGCGGCCCCGGCGACCCGGGCGAGACGACGGACGAGGTCACGCCGATCAAGATCCGCGATACGGTCTATCTGTGCTCCCCGCACCAGATCCTGTTTGCGCTTGACGCCGCCACGGGCAAGCAGCGGTGGAAATTCGATCCGCAGATCGTCCACAACCCGACCTTCCAGCACCTGACCTGCCGTGGTGTCTCCTACCACGAGGCAAAGGCCGACGCCGATGCCGCGCCTGCCGAATGTGCGCAGCGCATCTTCCTGCCGACCAATGACGGCCGCCTGTTCGCCCTTGACGCCCATAGCGGCGAACGCTGCCACGGGTTTGGCAAGGACGGGGAGATTGACCTGAAGGACGGCATGACGGTCAAGACGCCGGGATTTTACGAACCCACATCCCCGCCGGTCGTGACCGACAGCATGGTCATCGTCTCGGGCGCGGTGACGGACAATTATTCCACACATGAGCCATCCGGCGTGACGCGCGGGTTCGACGTCAATACGGGTGAACTGAAATGGGCGTTCGACCCGGGCAACCCGGACCCGAACGAAATGCCGTCCGAGCAGCACCATTTCGTGCCCAATTCGCCCAATTCGTGGATCACGGCGTCCTATGACCCGCATCTGGACCTGGTCTATATTCCCATGGGCGTACAGACCCCCGACATCTGGGGCGGAAACCGCAATGCGGATGCCGAACGCTATGCCAGTTCGATCGTCGCCCTGAACGCATCGACCGGGAAACTGGCCTGGAGCTACCAGACCGTGCACCATGACCTGTGGGACATGGACATCCCGGCACAGCCCAGCCTGGTGGATATCCGCAACGCGGATGGCGAAATCGTCCCCACCCTGTATGCCCCCGCGAAAACCGGCAATATCTTCGTGCTTGACCGTCGCAATGGCAAACTGGTGGTCCCTGCCCCCGAACGCCCCGTCCCGCAGGGTGCAGCGCCGGGCGATCACCTGTCGGCGACGCAGCCCTTCTCCGAACTGACATTCCGCCCGAAGAAGAACCTGACGGATGCGGACATGTGGGGCGGCACGATGTTTGACCAGTTGATCTGCCGCATCATGTTCCACCAGCTCCGCTATGACGGGCCGTTCACGCCGCCGTCGCTGCAGGGTACGCTGGTGTTCCCCGGCAACCTGGGCATGTTCGAATGGGGTGGCCTTGCGGTTGACCCGGTCCGGCAGATCGCGATCGCCAACCCGATCGCCATCCCGTTCGTCTCCACCCTGATCCCGCGTGGTCCGAACAACCCCGCAACCCCGGACAAGTCCCTGCCGTCCGGCAGCGAAAGTGGCGTGCAGCCGCAGTTCGGCGTCCCCTATGGCGTGGACCTGCATGCGTTCCTGTCGCCGCTGGGCCTGCCGTGCAAGCAGCCTGCATGGGGATACATGTCGGGCATCGACCTGCGCACGAACAAGATCGTATGGAAGCACCGCAACGGCACGATCCGCGACAGCGCACCGCTGCCGCTGCCGTTCAAGATGGGCGTGCCCAGCCTTGGCGGGCCGCTGACGACCGCAGGTGGCGTGGCGTTCCTGACCTCCACGCTGGATTATTACATCCGCGCCTATGACGTCACGACCGGGAAGCAGTTGTGGCAGGACCGCCTGCCCGCCGGCGGGCAGTCCACGCCCATGACCTACTCCGTCAACGGGCGTCAGTTCATCGTGACGGCCGATGGTGGCCATGGATCGTTCGGCACCAAGATGGGCGATTACGTGGTCGCCTACAGCCTGCCGGAATAACAACCGGCACCCATAATATGCCGGGGACGACAATCCGTGTCGTCCCCGCTTGACCCGGCGGCGCGTGTCTGTATATAAGCGGATATAGACACAGCCCGCCGGGAAAATTCCTCTCCCGCGTATCGTGCCCCATCCGCCATCAGGCCCCTGTAAACGCCACTTATTCAGGCTTTTACAGAAGATTTCCTATGGGGTATAAAAATCCAAATAAGTCTTATAGGCGTTTTCACCTTACGTTGGGTGGAAGCCCTTGACTAGGAAACAGAAGACTTACTGTCCGCCGCGAGGAGGAACGCCGATGCGCGTCCTGCCGATCCGGTGCCGGAAGGCGGCATGCACATGCATGCTGATTTCGTTGTTTCTGAAGACGTAGCGCCGAAACTCGGGGCGGATGATACGGGGTGATCTAATGACTTTCACAACCGCGAGAACATCGTGATTAAACGCATTGCAGCAGCGATTGTGGGAATCGGTGTCGCCGGAGGCGTCGGATTCCTTGCTTACGCGTGGTATCCGGAGATTTCTCCGGTCGCACCGCCACCTCCTTCCTCTTTCAGCAAGGCGCAGATCGAACACGGCCGCGTGCTCGCCGCTGGCGGCTACTGCGCGGAGTGCCATACCCGCACCGATGGCAAGCGCGGGATCGAACTGGCTGGCGACTACAAGATGGATACGCCCTTTGGCGCCATCTTCTCTTCCAACATCACGCCAGACCCGGAAACCGGTATCGGCCACTGGTCCGAAGCGGCGTTCAAGCGGGCGATGCGCAAGGGCATTTCGCGTGACGGCACGCAGCTGTTCCCTGCCTTCCCGTTCGACCATTTCACACACATGACGGATCAGGACATCGACGATGTCTATGCGTTCCTGATGACGCGTGAGCCGGTCCATTCGGTCAAGCGCGAAAACACGGTCGCCTTCCCGTTCAACATCCGCCTCGAACAGGCCGGGTGGAAGCTGCTCTTCCTGCATGAAGGGCCGCTGAAGAACAACAACGCCAAGGATGCGGAATGGAACCGTGGCGCGTACCTGGCCGAAGGGCTGAGCCACTGCTCCGCCTGCCATACGCCGCGTAACGCCATGGGCGCGGAAAAGAGCAGCGCGCCTTATGACGGTGCGCCGGTCGATAACTGGATCGCGCCCCCGCTCAATGAACACAACCCGACCCCGGTCGTGTGGACCGAGGACGAGTTCTTCAAGTACCTGCGCTATGGCTCCGCCCCGCTGCATGGCAGTGCCGCGGGGCCGATGTCGCCGGTCGTCCATGGCGGCCTGAGCGAGATGCCGGAATCCGACGTGCATGCCATCGCGCACTACCTTGCGGATATCGACAAGGCATCAAGCCGCGTCAGCGAGGATCCCAAGGCCATCGCCTGGGCGATGAAGGCCTCCATGCGTGACCTGGTTGGCCCGCAGACGGACCCGAACGCACGGCTGTATGCCGGGGCCTGCGCCGCATGCCACGCCAATGCCGGCCCGCAGCCTGTCGAAGGCCGCCCGGACCTGGCGCTGAACAACGCGCTGTGGCTGGATGAACCGACCAACCTGTATCAGGTGATCCTGCACGGAATTGGAACGACGGAAGGCATCTCCACCGCCTCGATGCCGAGCTTCTATCATTCCTTCTCCGACGCGGACCTCGCACGTCTGGCCGCCTACCTGCGCGCCACGCGGACGACCCTGAAACCCTGGACCGACCTTGAGAAGAAAGCCGCGGATGTCCGCAAGACGCTGGCTGCCTCTCCTGTCGCCTCTTCTCATTGAGATGAAAGACGGAGCTAGAACATGACGACCTTTCACCTCAATGGACGCGAAGTCACCGTTGACGTCCCGGAAGATACCCCCCTGCTGTGGGTGATCCGTGACGAAGTCGGCCTGACCGGGACGAAGTTCGGCTGTGGCATCGGCATGTGCGGTGCCTGCACCGTGCATATCGGCGGCCGCGCCACCCGTTCGTGCATCACGCCCGTCAGCGCCGCCGAAGGCGCTGACATCACCACGATCGAGGGACTCGACCCCGAGGGCAAGCATCCCGTGCAGGTTGCCTGGCGTGAACTGCAGGTGCCGCAGTGCGGTTACTGCCAGTCCGGGCAGATCATGCAGGCCGTCAGCCTGCTCAAGGATTATCCCTCCCCCACGGATGAGGAAATCGACGCGGTCATGGCCGGGAGCCTGTGCCGCTGCATGACCTACATTCGCATACGCGAGGCCATCAAGAAGGCCGCGGCAGCCGCACGCGGAGATTCGTCAAATGGGTAGACTGAACCGTTTTCTTACCGGAAAAGGCTCCGGCGCCGGACAGGGACTGTCCCGGCGTGGCTTCCTTGTCACCTCGCTGGGGGCTGGCGTCATGTTCGGCTTCGCCCGGCAGGCCTCGGCCAACCAGATCTTCCCGCTTGACAAATCCGGCCCCGGCGACGGGGCGTTCGAGCCGACCATCTGGTGTTCGATCGCGCCGGATGGGGAAATCACGGTCAACATTATCCGTGCGGAAATGGGCCAGCATATCGGCTCCGCCCTTGCCCGCATCATCGCGGACGAGATGGAGGCCGACTGGGAAAAGGTGCGTATCAATTACGTCGATACCGATCCCAAGTGGGGCCTGATGGTGACCGGCGGAAGCTGGTCGGTATGGATGACGTGGGATGTCTTCCGCCAGGCGGGTGCGGCAACGCGCACGGCGCTGGTGGAGGAAGCCGCGCGCCTGCTTGGCACGACGCCGGACAAGTGCACCGTCAGCCAGAGCATCGTGTCCGCCGCCAACGGCAAGCAGATCAGCTTTGGCGACATTGTCGCACAGGGCCATCCCAGCCACTCCTTCACGCCCGAAGAAATGGCCAAGCTGCCCCTGAAGCCCGCGAGCGAGCGTCGCCTGATCGGCAATTCCGAACTCAAGAAGGCGCTCGACATTCCCGCCAAGACCACGGGCGAGGCCATCTATGGCATCGACGCGAAGGTCGAGGGCATGGTCTATGCCCGTCCGAAGATGCCGCCGACGCGCTATGGCTCCAAGGTGCGTTCGGTTGACGACAGCGAGGCGCGCAAGGTCAAGGGCTATATCCGTTACCTGAAGATCGATGACCCGTCGGGCGTCGTGCAGGGATGGGTCGTGGTGCTTGCCAGCAGCTATGCTGCCGCCATCCGGGCGACCGACGCGCTGAAGGTGGACTGGATCCCCGGCGAGACCGCCCATGTCAATGAGCGCGACATCCAGGATCGTGGCCGCGAACTGATCAACCACAAGGAAGGTGGCGTCTACGTCTTCAACGACGATGGCGTGGATCAGGCGTTCAGTTCGGCCCATACGGTCATGGACAAGGAATATACCTGCGCCTCCGTCCTGCATTACCAGCTGGAGCCGACGAACGCCCTCGCCTTCGTCAAGGATGGCGTGTACGAGATCCATGCCGGCAACCAGTGGCAGTCGCTGATCCTGCCGACACTGGCAAAGGCGCTGGAAGTTCCCGAAAGCAAGGTCCTGCTGCGCAGCTACCTGCTGGGTGGCGGGTTCGGGCGTCGCCTGAACGGGGATTACATGATCCCGGCCGCCCTCGCCTCCAAGGCGCTGGGTGGCAAGCCGGTCAAGCTGATCCTGACGCGTTCGGACGACATGGTGTTCGACTCCTTCCGCTCCCCTTCGGTGCAGCGGGTGCGCATGGCGTTCGATGCGTCCAACAAGATCACCGCCATGGATTATCAGGCGGCGGCCGGTTGGCCCACCGGCGTCATGGCCGAAGCGTTCATGTCCAAGGGCGTGAATGACGTGCCGTATGACCAGTTCGCCATCGCCGGTGCCGATCACTGGTACGAGGTCGGTGCATTCCGCGTGCGTGCCCTGCGCAACGACCTGGCGGAAAAGACGTTCCGTCCCGGCTGGCTGCGTTCGGTCAGTCCCGGCTGGACCAGTTGGGGGGTGGAATGCTTCCTTGATGAAGTCGCCCATGCGCAGAAGAAGGATCCGGTGCAGTTCCGTCTGGACATGCTGACGGGTGCGGGCCGCAACAAGGGCGAAGCTCCTGACGCGGTCGGTGGTGCGCTGCGGCAGGCTGCGGTCCTGCGTCGCCTGGCGGAAAAGGTCGGCTGGGGCAAGCAGAACCTGCCCAAGGACACGGCGCTGGGCATCTGCACGACGGCGGGTCAGGAACGCGGCATGCCGACATGGATTGCGTGCTGTGCGCAGGTTCACGTGGACCGTTCCACCGGGGTTGTCCGCTGTGAAAAGCTGACGATCGTGGTGGATGCGGGCACCGTGGTCGATCCCGATGGCGCACGTGCCCAGACCGAGGGCGCGGCCCTGTGGGGCCTGAGCATGGTCCTGTTCGAAAACACGGAAATCGTGAACGGACAGCCTGTGGACCGGAACCTGAATACCTATACCCCGCTGCGTATCGCCGATACGCCGGAAATGGACATCGAGTTCCTGCCGAGCACCGAAAAGCCGATGGGCCTGGGTGAACCCGGCACCACGGTGGTCGGGCCGGCCATCGGCAATGCGATCTTCAACGCTGTCGGGGTGCGGTTGCGTCATATGCCGGTGCGTCCGGCGGACGTCCTGCGCGGGCTTCAGGGAAGCTGAACCTGTTCCTGACAGGATCTATGAAAAGGGGGCTGGCGCATCATGTGCCAGCCCCCTTTTTTCTGTTATGCCCGTGAAAGTTCAGCCGGTCATAAAAAGATTGTTAAGAAATAAGGGTTTTTCAGGTGCTGCTTTGAAGCTTTTTGAAAAAAGCTTCACCAAAAACTTCTTATACTTAACGCGGGATTACATCCGCACGGCCTGGCGGCCAAGTGCCGGATCGTCGGTGAAAAACCCGTCAAGCCCGAGATCGAGGTAACGCCGGATTTCCGCAATTGATCCTTCGGGATTGCGGGCATTGTCCCCCATCGCATTACGCAGTTGCAGCGGCAGGAAACAGTTTTCCGGACGGAACGTATAAGAATGGACCAGCAGCCCCGCCCGATGCGCATCCTCGATCAGGGACGATGGCGCAAGCCATGCCCCGGCCCCGTCACGCGGGATGATATCGACATTCGACGGACCGATGACATCGGCGTACTGCCGCACGTCACGCAGGGCCGCAGGCGTCATCAGGTCGCCAAATGTCGCCCCATGGCCTGACGCCACAAGGTCGGGCACCCGTTGCGTACGCTCCCCCATCAGGAACATCAGGCGCGCCTGCGGGTTGATCGCCTTGACCCTGCCATACAGCATCTTCAGGTTCGTGGTTTCAAAGGACTGCACCTCCAGCGGGCAGTAGCGCGTATATTCGTGCGCCCCGATCACCTGCAGGAACGTTTCCTCCGGCGTCTGGCCAAGCTTGTGGAAATGCGTCGAGTTCTTGATTTCAGGAATCAGGCCGATCACACGTCCCCGCGCGGCAGCCTCCGCCGCGACGAAATCAATGACCTCCTCGAACGTGGGGATATCGAAATGCCCGTCATAACGCGTGTTGTGCGCCCGCACCGCAGGCAGGCGTTCGCGTGCGCGCAGGGTCTTGAGTTCCTTCAGCGTGAAATCCGTCGTGAACCACCCCGTCTCCGACACGCCATCAATGACGATAGTGCGTTTGCGCGATGCGAATTCCGGGTGATCCGCCACATCCGAAGTACCCGCGATGTTACTTTCGTGGCGCGCCACCAGTACGCCGTCGCTGGTGGGAACCAGATCGGGTTCGATATAGTCGGCCCCATCCGCAATGGCCTTGGCATAGGACGCCAGCGTATGTTCCGGACGCAGGGCGGACGCGCCCCGGTGCGCCATCACCAGCGGCACTGGCGCCAGGGATGGTGCGGCATGACCCGGCCGCACCGAACACATCACCGCGCCCCCCGCCAGTATGAGTGCGTGCCTGCGTGTCAGCATGGCCTTGTCCATCAGTCTTTTTTCCAGTTCCAGCCCCGGTTTCACGATAACGCGGCGGGGGTCTCTTGGTATGTACATGAACGCAGGTGGGGAAAGACGCGCCTTTCCCCGCACGGTTCCATCACAGGGGCGAATGGGCCGCGGCGTCATGCTCGATCGCGCAGGCCTGCGCGTTGGGCCTGGAGGCAGCCTGACGCAGGCCCTCCAGTTCCGTACGCGCGGCATCCAGATCGGCACGGAATGCCGGATTGCCATGCATGGCGGCAATATCCGCCGACCCGGTCACGTATCCTTCCAGCACGTCACTGGCCCAGTGCACGCCACAGACGATGCGGCTTTCACCGAACACGCGCCCGCGCTGCAGGATGTCCGTTGACCGGTCCGGCAGCAGTTCCGCCAGCACCAGCGCCGTGCTCCAGCCCAGAATCGTATGTCCCGACGGATAGGCCCCGGACGTGGCCAGATGGGCGCGATCCGATTCCGTGCAGATCGGCTGGTCATTTCCCACAAAGGGACGCGGGCGGTGCCATGTGGATTTGGCGTAACGCGTCGTGGCACGTTCACTGGCATCCATCCGGGCGATCAGCGCGACAAGGCGCGGTGCCTTGCGGGCATCAAGCGTAAACCCGGCGGCACAGGAATAGCTGCGCAGCAGGGATTCCATGCTCAGGTCCGCATCGGATGTCGCCAGCGCCCAGCGTGCGCCCCCTTTCAGCCCGCGTGTGGACTGAAAGGCATGGTCGTCCGCCGCCTGTCGCGCCGACCCCGCCTGCGGCGGAGGCGGCAGGTATTGTGTCGCATCAGGCTGCGTCGCGGGCGTCAGGTATCCCGCGTCAGGCGCTTTGGCAGGTGCCGACGTCCGCGCCATGCAATTTCCCGAAGCCATGAACAATGACGTGCACAGCACTGATAGTAGATAATGTTTCCGCATAATATCTCACAATAATGAAATCACGATAACGCGCCGCATACAGGCCGCAGCCCCGTGGGACTGCCGCCAGCCACCATCCGGAGGGTGACATGTCCGCCTGCTTTTTCAATACAATTCCGGAACAATCATATCATCAGGAACAGGCTGGCGGATATAATCCGGGCTGAAGACACGTTCCGGCAAGGTCACTTCAGGTCTTTCCACATCCTGGTAGGGAATCTGCGACAGCAGGTGGCTGATGCAGTTCAGGCGCGCCTTCTTCTTGTTGACGGCCGGGACGATCCACCATGGCGCCTCCGGGATGTTGGAGCGTTCCAGCATGATTTCCTTGGCCAGGGTATAGGCTTCCCACCGTCGGCGACTTTCAAGATCCATCGGGCTGAGCTTCCACTGTTTCAGCGGATCTTCCATACGGGCGCGGAACCGCAGTTCCTGTTCATCGTCGGAAATTGAAAACCAGTATTTGACGATCTGGATCCCGCTGCGCACCAGCATCCGCTCGAATTCCGGCACGGAGCGGAAGAATTCCTCATATTCCGCGTCGGTACAGAAATTCATCACCCGTTCGACGCCTGCACGGTTGTACCAGCTTCGGTCAAACAGCACGATTTCACCCGCGGCAGGCAGGTGGCTGACATATCGCTGGAAATACCATTGCGTGCGTTCGCGGTCATTGGGGGCAGGCAGGGCAGCAACGCGGCATATACGCGGGTTGAGGCGCTGCGTGATCCGTTTGATGACGCCGCCCTTCCCCGCCGCATCGCGCCCTTCGCAGATCACGACCAGACGATGCCCGGTTTCCTTGACCCAGTCCTGCACCTTCACCAGTTCGCCCTGCAGTCGCAGAAGATCGCGAAAATAGGTCTGCCGGAAGTCCAGCGGATCGCACGCCCGGCCCGAGCCAAGGCGCGCATCGTCAAGTTCAAGCTCGATTTCTTCATCAAGGTCATCGAGGATTTCTTCACGCATGCGGATCTTGTCCAGCATGCCGCGATCGTAACCGGGCGTATGGCTCATACGGGAACCTGCTCCGCTGTCAGACGGCGCCGCAAATGCGCAACCCACGCAGCATGTTCAGAATTCGTCGTGGATATAGGCATCCTCGTCATCCACAGGCGCACCATCGCAAGAGAAAAAATCCTGTGAAAGCGGCGGCATGTTTCCGGCATCCACATGCCGACGCCCCTTCCATACCAAGACAAGCGCGGGACGCCATTCCTCAATGAAGTCCTGTTTCTTTTCACGTGACGTATCCTGCATGATCCATCCTTTGCCGACCAATGGACCAGCGGACCATAGTCCTGATTTTCCTTGGGGAATGTGAACGTTTTCTGAAAGAACGTTTCGTCTTCAAAACCATTAATGTCACCACGGGCGGGGAACCTCCCCCGCATCCGCGCGATATCCATCCGGACCGGCGCATGGCAACGCACACCAGATCCCTGCTCTTGCCTGCATGGCCGGTCCTGTTGCGACTTTCTTGTTGCAATTGATATTCGTTTGCAATATGAAAAAGGAACTCACGGCGTATCAGACAGTTCCCCAACCGTCGATTTCCCAGCCCTACCGCCGTGAAAACTCTGCGGCATCGCCCACCTGCCTGCGGGCGATGCCGCATCTTTTTTTCCGTGCAGGGATCAAGCCATCATGCCCGAAACCACAGGATGCAGCCCGGACTGGCACCTTGAACATTCCCGCCCCGCCCTGTTCCTTGATTATTTCAACCCGCGCACGTCCTTCGCCGCACAGGCTAACACACTGGCCACGCGGTTCCGCGATATTCAGGCATTGTGTAACGAGGGCGAAAACCCACCCGAACTGACGCGCCTGCGCAATGAACTGGCCTTTCACCTGGTCAAGATGTCACGCTGGTGGGGATTCGATTTCTGCCCGCGCGGTGTCACCGATGTCCGCAACCCGCTGTTCATGACCTACGTAAAGGCACATATCGAACATTCGATCGAAGATGAAAGCCTGTTCGACCTCCTGACGGTACAGCGCCACATGCATGCGGGCGATGCGGGACATCTGCTTGTGCTGGGGCAGGAAACCGGCGCGGACCCGGCATTGAGTGTACTGTTCGGTATCGACGGGCAGCGTGGATTCCGCTTCGCCATCGGTTCGACCGGCCTTGCCCCCTTATGGAACGGACAGACCTATCCCGATTTTGCCAGCATGTGGCTGTCGGCGCGGGCCGTGCATGCGCTGATCGCGGACAGCCACGCCAATGTACAGGAATATGAAGCCGCCCATCAGGAACATATCTGGGCGCGCGCGTGGCACCGGCGGCATTTCCATCGTCATATCACGCGCCCTGCCGTGGACATGTATGCACAGGCCATGTCCCAGCTTGACAGTTGCCAGTCGATATTTGGCCGCGCAGAATTCGAGACGATCGTGAACCGCGCGGCCTTCCACATCGCCCGGACCGCTTTTGACCACAACATGACGATCGCGGACATGATCGGCACGGGCGGCCTGCGGGACATGGGACTGCGGCATGCAAATACGATCAAGCGCCGTGCCCGGACCTATATCACGACCTGCATCGACCCGATCGCGCGTCCGGAAATGGATATCCTGCTTGACCGTGTCATTTCATACCTGCCACGGCGCTGCACATGACGCAGCGCCGTGACCCGTCAGGCGAGAACGGAACTTACCATCCGCCCCAGCCGCCCCAACCACCCCAGCCCCAACCGCCATAGGGATAGCCGTAATATCCGGGGTAGCCATAGTAACCATAGCCGGGATAACCGTAATACGGATAAGGCGCGCCCCAGCCGGGACCGCGATCCCAGCCACCGCCCCAGCCGCCACGATCC
>NZ_JABJWD010000141.1:0-5053 GCF_013155425.1 Gluconacetobacter entanii
TGCTTCATGATCCATACTCCAATCAACGCAAGGAAAATGGAATCACAGAGCAGACCTCAATACCAGAGGGTTTTTCGAACCCTCCACCTGATGGTCGATAAGGAGCAGGGCTGAGTTTTCAGCCGTGAAACGGTTGCGGATACGAGATGTTGTCATGGCGATGTTCCTGTTTCGGTCAAGATGAAAGACGATGCTGGTGTTACAGATGCAATCCACTGACGCGGTGATACGATTCCTGTAACAGCGTTGTATCGGCGAGCATGAGTGGGCCATGCGCAACCACTGGCTGTTTGAGCTGCGCGCCGCTGATCACGACAAGACGGGCCGGGCCAGCAGAGGTTTCGACCTGGAAGCTGCTCTCCGTACTGCTCGCAAAGCCAATGGCCTGTGTCTCGGACAGCGGTGTTTCACCGAGGACGCACCTGCCTTCGATAACGACCAGGATGCCGCCCCAGCCGGCGGGCACCTCAATGGAATGTCTGGCCGCTCCGTCGAGCGTGATTTCTTCGACCCGGACAGGGGAGGGAAGGGCGTGTTCCGTCTTGCCCAATGTGGTGCCGTTGACGGCAATCCGGCTCTTCCATCCCGGGCCTGAGCGGGTTTCCACCAGTTCTGGAGGAACAGAGAAAGCTGCTGCTTCATCACGCTGGTTTGCAGCCGGGAGGTTGATGAAGATCTGCAGGCCTCGGGCTGGGCCGCCGCCAGGCATGGGCACTTCTTCATGCATCATGCCGCTGGACGCGCGGCTCCAGTGCAGGCCGCCAGGACGGATGTCCATGACATCACCCATGCTGTCCCGATTGATGAAACCGTTGGGTGAGTCCGCAAAAACATAAGTCACGGCAGAGAACCCGGCATGCGGGTGGGGCGGAAAAGTCGGCCCATTCATCTCGAACCAGTCAATATTGAGGACCGGATCGATCATGTTGCCGAAGGCCTGACGGGGATACTGACGGGCCGAGAAGACGCCGCCGTGACGGGCCTGGGTTGGTGTATAAACGGAAGAAAACGCGATCATGACGGAACCTCCTTCAGTAAGGGTGCTGTCATCGTAATTCTGCGCGGCTGTTCCGGTAAGGTTTGATTTTGGAAAGATAATATCCCATTTTCAGGACAATGAAACCTTCTCTGGACGATCTGGCCCTTCTCGTCACAATTGCGGAAGCGGGAAGCTTTACGGCCGCCGCAGAAGCGTTGGGGCTGCCAAAATCTACCGTAAGCCGACGCCTTGCTGATCTGGAACTGCTGTTGCGCACATCGTTGTTCCGGCGGTCCACGCGAGCGCTCTCCCTGACGGACGAAGGGCGGCGCATCTATGAAATGGCACAGCCTTCCATTCTGGCTGCGGGTAATGCCGCAAGGGCGATTGCCGAGCGGGAGCAACTGGTTGCCGGGCGTGTTTCCCTCACGACAACGGCGGCGCTTGGACAGTATCTGATTGCCCCGCATCTGGTCAGGCTGACGGCCGATTATCCGGACCTGAAGGTTGATCTGCAACTGACAGAGCGCCGTATCAACATTATAGGAGAGAGCGTGGATCTTGCCGTCCGCATGGGGAATCTGGGCGACAGTGACCTTATTGCCCGAAGGCTGTGTATGGTCCGGCGGCTTCTTGTGGCCTCACCTGCCTATCTTGCGCAGGCGGGAACCCCACTCTCGCCATCGGATCTTGCAGCGCATAACGCGATCGTGACCAGTGCCGGCCTGGATACCTGGCGTTTCGACGGTGGGTGGGAGTGCGTCATGCGATGGAACATCGCGGCCGGAAACATGCTGGTGGCGCACCAGTTGGCGCGTCTTGGTCATGGCATTGCCCTGTTGCCGGACTTCATGATCGCGAATGACCTGAAGCAGGGGATATTATGCAAAATTCTGCCTGACTATCCGCCCGAACAGGCGGATGCCTGGATTGTAACAAGTCGTCAGAGGTATCGGTCTCTAGCCGTTCAGACTGTGCTGAATGATCTGGTTGAAGCCACAGGCGGTCGCGAGTTGGCCGGGGAAACTGATTGACAGGCTGCGTTGGTGTCCAGGGTTTTCAGCTTCTGAAACATGGATGGACCGTCTGTGACTAAGGGAAAATCTGGCCCTGCCTTAATCTGTTACCTGTATGGAAATTGCATCGAAACGGAATATCATTTGATATCTGAATATCAGATGATATCGTCATCCGTGCGGATAGTGCGATGACCGACTGTCGTGCCAGAATAAAGGGATTGTCATGAGTGATAATGTATCCTCAGGCTCAGAAAGCCCGACCAGAGCCTTCACTGTCGAAACCGATGCAACGGCGACCTATTGGCGTAAGGGACCGCAGGACACGTTGCCTCCACCTGACATGATGGGGCCATATATGCGCAATCATCCTGTGCCGGTTGAGGCGGTGGATGGCCGCAAGGCATGGATCATTGGCAGCGGCATTGCCGGGCTTGCCGCCGCATTCTACATGATCCGTGATGGCAGGATGAAAGGTGAAGACATCACCATCCTCGACACGATGGACATTGCCGGCGGGTCACTGGACGGCGCGGGTAACGCCGAAGAGGGCTATATCGTTCGCGGCGGCCGGGAGATGAACTGGAACTACGACAATTTCTGGGATCTGTTCCAGGATGTTCCAGCCCTTGAACTCCCTGCGGGCTTTAGTGTTCTCGATGAATATCGGCAGGTCAACGATAATGACCCCAATTACTCCAAATCCCGCCTCATGCACCAACAGGGGAAAATTCGTGATTTCGCGACTCTGGGCCTCAGCAAATCGCATCAGTGGGAACTGATCCGCCTCTTGCTCAGGCGCAAGGAAGACCTCGATGACATCACGATAGAGGCGTATTTCAGCGAAAGCTTCTTCGAGACGAATTTCTGGTACCTGTGGCGATCGATGTTCGCTTTCGAGAACTGGCAGAGCCTGCTGGAAATGAAACTGTACATGCATCGCTTCCTGGATGCGATCGACGGGATGGCGGACATGTCGACGCTCGTTTTCCCGAAATACAATCAGTATGACAGCTTCGTCGTCCCCCTGGCACGTCTGTTGCAGGACAAGGGCGTGAAGATCCAGTTCAACACGCGCGTTCATGATGTCGATCTTCAGATACGCGGGGACGAAAAGACCGTAACCGGACTGCGGGCCATGGTCGATGGACAGGAAACCACCATACCTGTTCATCCGAATGATCTGGTTTTTGCCCTGACCGGCTCCATGACGGAAGGCACGGCCTATGGTGACATGGACACGGTGCCAGTTCTGGAACGTGGCCTTCATGAGCCCGGGGAAGAGAGCGACTGGACGCTGTGGCGCAATCTGGCCCGGAAATCTCCTGTCTTTGGTCGGCCGGATAAGTTCTATGGTGATGTCAAAGGCTCAATGTGGGAGTCCGCGACACTGACCTGTCGGCCGTCACCTTTTGTCGATAAACTGAAGGAGCTCTCGGTCAACGATCCCTATTCGGGCAAGACCGTAACGGGCGGTGTCATCACCTTCACCGACTCAAACTGGGTGCTCAGTTTCACCTGCAATCGTCAGCCACATTTTCCGACCCAGCCTGATGATGTGCTGGTGATCTGGGTCTATGCTCTTCTGATGGACAAGGAAGGCAATTATGTGAAGAAGCCGATGCCCGCCTGTACCGGTCGGGAAATTCTGTCTGAACTCTGCTACCATCTCGGAATAGTGGAGCAACTGGACGCCATTGCGCTGAACACGAAGGTTCGTCTGGCGTTGATGCCTTATATTACAGCACAGTTCATGCCGCGCGCTGCTGGAGACCGGCCGCATGTCGTTCCCGAGGGCTGCACGAACCTTGGTCTGCTTGGTCAGTTCGTAGAGACCAGCAACGACATTATTTTTACAATGGAAAGCTCGGTCCGTACGGCGCGTATCGCGGTCTATACGTTGCTTAAACTACCAAAACAGGTTCCGGATATCAGTCCGACGCAGTATGATATCCGGACAATATTCAAAGCGGCCAGAGCGATCAATAATGGGGAACCATTCCCTGGTGAGCGGTTGTTGCACCGCCTTCTTGATAAAACCTATTTCTCTCATATTCTGCCACCTCTACCGAAGAAAGAAGAGGCAGATGGCGATGATTTTGGAAACGATCTGTCCGGCTTGTTTGGAAAGGGGAGTGAGGCCCTGCACAAAGTAACAGACTGGCTGGAAAAATTTCGCGCTAATCTGGGGTGGAAACGAACATAAAGGTAGGTCTCCGTAGCGGGAGGACAATAGTCTGATATCCTGGCGACACCCATGGCCAGGATATCTTCTGGTGATCCTGACACATATATTCGGACTCAACGTTAAATTACGTGCGGGCTTATGCGACTGACGAGAAAAGAGACACAGGAACAAACCCGTCATCGTCTGATCACGGCAGCCAATGTTGCAATCGCGACCGAGGGCGTTGCGGCAGCATCCATTCGGCGTATCTGTGACATGGCGGGTCATTCTCAGGGTGCGTTCTACTCGAATTTCAAAACCAAGGATGACCTGCTTCTAGAGATCATGCGTGCGCATATCGAGGAAGAAGCCATGGTGCTTCGTACACTCGTCTCGGGAGCGCGCGGGGCCGACCTGAATCTGACCCTTGCGCAGCTGTCGGTGCGCCTTGCTGAACTGGCGGGGCAGCCACAGTGGTCCCTGCTTTCGATCGAATTACAACTTCATGCCCAGCGGGAT
The DNA here is from genome assembly GCF_013155425.1 of Gluconacetobacter entanii. Lineage (NCBI taxonomy): Bacteria > Pseudomonadati > Pseudomonadota > Alphaproteobacteria > Acetobacterales > Acetobacteraceae > Gluconacetobacter > Gluconacetobacter entanii. Next base: position 4,682 of record NZ_JABJWD010000141.1, read on the forward strand.
AGCCAGTTCGCGGCCCGCTACAATGATTGCAAGTCGGCCTGCCACGCCGTGTTCTCAGCTCTCCTTGAAGAACTGACCCATTTATATGGATTGCATCTTATACTCCCGGTCCGGCAGGTCGCCATCGGGCTCTACGCTCTCTGGTCAGGTCTGATTGTGCAGGGTAGCGTGGCCGGGGCCTTTCCTCGCGATCAGATATTTCTCGCGTTTTTCAGGTCGGTCACCGGATGCCCGGCAGAGACAACACAAACTATGGACGCCCTGTCCTGATGAGCAGTTGTTCAGATGGAGGGTTCGAAAAACCCTCTGGTATTGAGGTCTGCTCTGTGATTCCATTTTCCTTGCGTTGATTGGAGTATGGATCATGAAGCA
>NZ_JABJWD010000142.1:0-3759 GCF_013155425.1 Gluconacetobacter entanii
GCCCATGTCTCGTCCGTAAAGGTGCCTGTTCTGTCTCCTTCTTCCATCCCTACAATATGGGAAGAAATTCAAGATCTAACAGGCCCTAGTTTACGCGAGTGTATTCTGGTTCCTGCACGTCCATTAACATCGAGTCAGAGAAAAATATGGAAATATTTTCTGCTGGTTTCGGCCTTGATACTTATACAAATACTTGTTGGCTCGATCATGGCTCACATGTATTACGACCGGTCTAGCTTTTATGGTTTTGATGTCAATCGTTACATCCCGTTCAGTTTTATGCGTGATGTACATATTCAGGCACCTATAGTCTGGATTGGCCTGTCGTAGATTGGAGCTGCCCTGTTCCTTTCCCCGGTCATCGCCGGAGGCGAAGAAGCACGAGGTCAGGGATGGCTTGTCGATGCTCTATTCTGGGTTACGGCATTTGTTGTGGTTGGCGGTCTCGTCGGAGACTATCTCGGTATTATGGGAGCGATAGATACAAACTGGTTTTGGTTCGGCAATCAGGGGCTCTCTTACATCCAACTTGGTCGGTTCTGGCAGATTGGTTTCTTTGCAGGTTTAATCGTGTGGAGTGCGCTTGTCATGCGCGCTCTCTGGCCAACAGTGCCTGGCTGGATAGATGCTGCTCGTGATTTCTGGACAGGTCGTATCCGGCTTGAACACCTGATCTGGGCCTCAACAGTAAATATTGCCCTGTTGTACGTCTGTGGAATGGTGCCTCTGACAGGAATCGAGAAATCTTTTACACTGGCTGATTTCTGGAGGTGGTGGGTCGTTCATCTGTGGGTTGAGCAATCGTTTGAGTTTTTTGCTGCAACCATGACGGCATGGACTCTTATGGCAACGGGGCTGGTGTCACGAAAGCTGGCCGAGCGCGGAATGTATTTTGAAGTCATTCTCGTCTTTCTTGGTGGAGTGATTGGTACTGGACACCATTTATATTGGGCAGGAGAGCCCAGTATCTGGATCCCATTTGGAACAATGTTTTCGTTTATTGAGGTGCTTCCACTGGTTCTGCTCATCATGGAGGGTATTCATCATTATCGCCTGATCAATGCTCACGGAGATTTCCAGTATCGCGTTGGCTATATGTACATTATTGGCGCTGCTTTCTGGAATTTTGTTGGTGCGGGCGTTTATGGAGGAGGTATCCTGAATGCGCCATTGGTCAACTATTATGAACATGGTACATTTTTAACGTTAAATCATGCACATGCATCTTTGGTTGGCTCCTTTGGTGAACTGGCAATTGGTCTGATTTACTTCTGTCTGCGCTATATCCATGCCGGTGAGAAAACGTTTTCTGAGCGACCAGGGATCTTGGCATTCTGGCTATACAATGCAGGTCTCATTCTCTGGACTGTTCTGAATTTCTTCCCCGTTGGCTGGTCGCAGCTCCTGGCTGTTTACGAGCATGGTTACGCTTATGCACGGAGTGCTGCATTCTATGATACGACATTGTTCTGGCAATGGATGCGCCTGCCTGGTGATGTTGTCTTTGCAGGTGGTGCTTTGGTCATGAGTGGTGATTTTATCATCAAATTGTATCCGCTTTACCCGCTATGGACACAAAGACTTTTTAGGAGTGTGTCTCTGGACACCAAAAAGGATTAGTCTGTCATGAAATCTCGACACGACGTTCGGATAAAACGAGTTTACGATCTGCCTTCGGAAATAGATGGCGTTCGTGTTCTTGTGGATCGATTGTGGCCTCGAGGGTTGCACAAATCAGATGTTAAAATGGATTATTGGTTAAAGAATGCTGCTCCAAGCTCCGATCTTCGACACTGGTTTGATCATGACCCGGCTCACTGGGATGAATTCAAACTCAGGTATCGTCATGAGCTTTCTGAAGGAAATTCCGACATCAAAAAACTTGAGAACCTTATGAAAAAAGGGAGGATCACTCTTCTTTATGCTGCGCATGATCCGCTTCATAATCACGCTCTTGTTCTCCAGAAATTTCTGGATGAGCAGGACATATAGGTATTGACGCTAACGTATAAAAAGTATTCATCCGTTATCACGTTTTTAGGAATTATGTTCCATGCCGAATTTAAGTTTTTCTGAAACAGATCAAAAGAATTCTCCCATTATTTGTGACGATGCGATTGTCCGGGTCCATCGCTCAGGCATCATCGAGTTGTGGGATGACAACGCAGTTCAGATGTTTGGTTTTGCGGCGGAGGAAGCTATTGGGAAGTCACGTGATCTGATTATACCGGAAAAATTACGTGAACGGCACTGGAAAGGTTGGTCTTATGTCGTGGAGCAGGGAGTAACAGGTTTTAATTCAGATCGTACACTCACCGTGCCGGCTTTAAGACGGAATGGTTCGCAGATTGTTGTTGTATTCAATATGGATATCATAAGAAACCATAGTGGAAATATCGATGCGATAAAGGTTGTTTTTCGTGATATCAGGAAGCAGCCATGAAACCGTATCGTATTACGTCGGAGTTCAATGCGATAACTCTTCCCGCAGGTCTGCGTCAGCGTCATGCCACGAAGGCTGGCGTATGGGCAGTTATCCGTATTCTGGAAGGAACTGCGACGCTCGTGTACGTTGACACTGGAGAAGTCAGGCATCTGACACCTTGTGAACCAGGCCTTATCAAACCGGAGCAGACGCATTACCTAAAATTATCTGGTTTGGTCCGGCTAAAACTGGAGTTTTACGATTCTGATCCAGTTCATTCTTTGTGAAGTATATGAACACTTACATCTGTAGCTGTAGGGCCGACCCTTTGTGAAATGCTATATGCCCAGTTTTCTGGCTGACAATCTCGTATTGAGGTTCCTGGCCTGACGCATGATGATGATACCCATTGACGAGAAATGGTGATGTGTGAATTTTCGTAATTTTACCTGTGACATAACCGGCTTCAGAGTTCCATGAAACAATGTCGCCAATTCTGAAGGTTTGTGAAGACATGGTAATTTTCCTTATGCAACCGAAGACACTGTAAAATGACCAAGGTTAAATGTAAGACGATTTATACGATTGGTCACTCTATGCATTCCCTTGACGAGTTTATAACACTTATTTGTCATTATCATATTACATTCGTGGCGGATGTTCGTGCGTTTCCGTATTCTAGGCGTAATCGGGATTACAATGGTAATGTCCTGTCTGAAGCGCTTGGGAAAGTAAACGTTATTTATCGTCATTTTCCGGAGTTAGGCGGGAGACGTCCGCGGTCTAGAACCGTTGCACCTACGATTAATGCATTCTGGCGTGTGCAAAGTTTTCATAATTATGCCGACTATGCTTTAAGCGATGAATTTCAGAAAGGTCTAGCAACTTTAATCGAAGCGAGCCGATATGAAACGGTTGTTTTAATGTGCGCAGAGGTTCTTTGGTGGCGGTGTCATCGGCGCATTATTTCAGATTATCTTCTTTCTAAAGGTTTGACGGTGATCCATATCCTGTCGTTGACGAACACGCAGGAAGGCGTTCTTACGTCTGGTGCTGTTGTCGAACCAACAGGTTGTTTAACGTATCCTCTTCCAGAGTCCGTATGTGTCCAAAATGATGAGAAGTCATAATAAAAATCAGAATATTCCATCGGAACCTGAAGAAATGTTCAGCGCTCTGAGACTCTTTGATGGTGTTTCAAAGCGTGAAAAACGCGTTCTTTTGTCATCTGTAAAAAAAACGATGTGGAGGGATCGAAGAACCCCTGATTGATGTGCTTGGCCGGTAATTTCTGGGTTTTGGCGATTTGATTGACGGTTTTTGCGATGGCCTCC
>NZ_JABJWD010000143.1:0-20245 GCF_013155425.1 Gluconacetobacter entanii
GGATTCGGCCGGGGGAGAAGGGGGGCGGGTCATCGTGGCGCCCCGGCTTCGCGGCCATTACGGCGTTTCCACGGGTTGGGAATACCCATGCGCCCCAGGATGCGTGCCTCCTCCATCTCCATGGCGCGTGCTTCACCCGCATGGTGGTGGTCATATCCCGACAGGTGCAGCACGCCATGCACCAGCAGGTGCATCATGTGGTTGCGCACCGTCCGTCCCGCCGCCTGCGCCTCGCGCCGGACCGTGGGAAAGGCAAGGATGATGTCGCCACCCCACAGCCACGCGCCCGAACCCGCCGGGGCGTATTCGAATGTCAGGACATTGGTGGGTTTGTTCTTGTCCCGGTGAAGATGGTTCAGGCGCTGGACCGTGCGGTCATCCGCCAGCACGACGGTCACGCATCCGGATACGCCAAGTTCGCGCATCGCGGTGCCGACCGCACGTTTCACATCGCGCGCCGGGTCGCGCATTGCCATATGCCAGCGCCGGTCGGTAATGCTGACATCGATGTCATCGCCAAAGGGCGATTGTGGGACCGGCCCGTCATCCTGACCGGCGGGCCTGGTATCTTCATGCACCCCGTCCGTTGAAGGGACGGGGGCTATTCTACTTCGCGGTTCCATTGTTCTCCTGCCGCGATCTGGTGCGCGAGGCGTCCTTGCTGGCCTCGGCACGCTGATCGTATGCATCCACTATACGCGCAACCAGCGGATGACGCACTACGTCACGCGATTCAAACCGTGTCATGGCGATTCCGGGCAGTCCCTCAAGTGTCTCCACCGCCTCGCGCAGGCCCGACGTCACGCCGCGCGGCAGATCGACCTGGCTCAGGTCGCCAGTAATGACCATGCGGGTGCCCGTGCCCATGCGGGTCAGGAACATCTTCATCTGCGCGGATGTCGTGTTCTGCGCCTCATCAAGGATCACGAAACTGTGCGCCAGCGTGCGGCCACGCATGAAGGCGAGGGGAGCGACCTCGATCTCCCCCGTGGCCATGCGGCGCATCACCTGGTCGCCCGGCATCATATCGTGCAGCGCGTCATACAGTGGCCGCAGGTAGGGGTCGATCTTGTCCTTCATGTCACCGGGCAGGAAGCCCAGGCGCTCCCCGGCCTCGACGGCGGGTCGGGACAGGACGATACGGTCCACCTGACCTGCCTGGAGCATGGCGACAGCCTGCGCCACGGCAAGGTACGTCTTGCCCGTCCCCGCAGGCCCGATGCCAAAGACCATTTCCTGTCGCGCCAGCATGTCCATGTAGCGCGCCTGTCCGGTGGAACGCGGCGCAATCGCGCCACGGCGGGTCATGATGGTGGGAAGGTCCGACACGCGCGCGGCCGCGGCGTCCGGCCGCGCGAGGGGGGAGACAGGGGCCATGGGGCGCGGGTCCTTTGACGTGTCCAGTGATGTGTCCGGGGCGGAAAAAAGCTGGGCGGACATGCGGATGGCCGCATCCACCTCTCCACTGTCGAGGGCATGGCCATCCTGCAGGCGGCGGTACAGCGATGTCAGGGCGGACTGCGTCACCGCGACCCGTTCGGGGCTTCCGGTAATAGCGATCCTGTTCCCCCGGCATGACAGCCGCACATCAAAGCCACGTTCAAGATGGAGGAGATGGCGGTCGTGCCCCCCCACCAACTGGGCCAGCAGGGCGTTGTCGTCAAACTGCATCGTCACGGTATGGGCGCCAGATGCCGCAGGCGGCCTGCCGGTGACGGAAGGAGTCCGGCCGCCCCCCGGGCGGCGGGAGGGGATCATGGATGCCGCGTGTTCTCTCAAGCCCTGTCTGTCTCCCCTGTCAGCACACCGCCAAGTGAATTGGTGTGCAGCTTCACGATCTCGACCTCCGCCACCTGTCCGATCAGGCTGTCGGGGCCTTCGACATGCACGGCCTGCAGATATGGGCTCTTGCCCGAAATCTGCCCCGGCTTGCGCCCGCGACCGGTAAACAGCACATCCACGCGCTGTCCCACGCTGGCCGCGTTGAAGGCGTCCTGCTGTTCACGCAGCAATGCCTGCAACCGCTGCAGCCTCGCATCCTTCACGTCCTCGGGCACCTGCGCGCCAGCGTTCGATGCAGGGGTGCCCGGACGTGGCGAGTATTTGAACGAATATGCCTGAGCAAAGCCGATGTCGCGGATCAGTTGCATCGTCTGTTCAAAATCCTCGTCGGTTTCGCCGGGATGGCCGACGATGAAGTCCGACGACAGCGCAAGGTCCGGTCGCGCCGCGCGCAGGCGCGCCACGAGGTCACGGTACTCCTGCGCCGTGTGCCCACGGTTCATCGCCGCCAGCACACGGTCCGAACCCGACTGCACCGGCAGGTGCAGGAACGGCATCAGCGCGGGCAGGTCGCGATGGGCGGCAATCAGGTCATCGCCCATGTCACGCGGGTGCGACGTGGTATAGCGGATGCGCTCCACCCCCACATGCCGCGCCAGTTCCGTCGCCAGCCGTGCAAGGTCCCATGTCGCGCCATCCGGGCCTTCGCCGTGATAGGCATTGACGTTCTGGCCCAGCAGCGTGATTTCGCGCACGCCATGCGCCACAAGCCTGCGCGCCTCCTCCAGCACGGCGGCGACGGGACGACTGGCCTCCGCGCCACGGGTGTAGGGCACGACGCAGAAGGAGCAGAATTTGTCGCACCCTTCCTGAATGGTCAGGAACGCCGCACCACCTTCGGGCACCTCGCGCTCGGGGGGCAGGAAGTCGAATTTCTGCTCCACCGGGAAATCGGTCTCGATCACCGCACCTGCGGCACGGGCAGCGCGGGCGACCATTTCGGGCAGGCGGTGATAGGTCTGCGGCCCCAGCACGATATCGACATAGGGCGCACGGGCCAGGATCTCGCGCCCTTCCGCCTGCGCCACGCATCCCGCCACCGCCAGGACGGTCTGCTGCCCGGCCTGCGCGCGGGCTTCCTTGACCAGCCGCAGCCGCCCGAGTTCGGAAAAGACCTTCTCCGCCGCGCGGTCACGGATATGGCAGGTATTAAGGATGATCATGTCGGCGCGGTCGGGCGCATCGACCGCCTCGTACCCCAGCGGGCGCAGGACATCGGTCATCCGCTCGCTGTCATACACGTTCATCTGACAGCCCCACGTGATGACATGCAATCCACGTGCCTGCTTGCCGGACCGCGCGGTAGGGGCGCAGGGAAGGGGGGTCATCTCATTCACGCAAACGGGTTCCTTGACATCGGGCGGGACGATCCCGCGGGGCGGCGCAAACACATCGTGTCTGTCGCGCGGATGGTCAAGACCCGAAACCACATGTCATAAAGGACGAAGAACCCATATCGTGACATTATCCCCCGATGGGATGACCGACCCAGTGTATCTAGCAGGCCGATCATGGCGGATGACGCGGGGGTTTTGTCAAGGACAGTTTTGGCATCCCGCCGTCCCGCCACATACGGGGACGCCATGCCGGGGACGACCGGGAACAGGCGCATGCCGGACCACGTTACTTCTGCCTCCATTGCGGGGCCATATTCACCTTATGACCATATTTGACCCTTAATTCAGCCCTCGACCCGCATTACCTAAGTGAATATGGGTTTGAATATGCATCGCCGGAATGTCAGATACCCATTGAGAGGGATTTTCCATATCACCATGCGCAGACTCCGTGCTTAACATGCCCATGGCAGGTGGATGGATGACAGAACCGGGAATGGGGACGACTTGACGTTTTTTCGTCACTTTCTGACGACACGGCAATCGTGGTCCGCACCGGGTGAAACCGGGCCATTTTCATGTAGCCCACACTGGCGGTTTCCCGCATGCCTGAGCAGCATGACCCTGTGCATTGCCGCGCTGTGCGCGGGGACGGTGCCTGCGCGCGCGGCCGACCCGCAGCCCTATGTCACCGTGATCCATCCCACCGGCAATGCGGATCTCGATGCTGCCGTGCGCGCGTCTTCCGACCTGCTGGGACTGCAGAAGACCCATACCGTCAGTCCCTTCGCCCTTGTCGGGCGGATTCACAACGATTACGCCCGCATCCGCAGCGCGCTGGAAAGCTTCGGCTATTACGCGCCCACCATCGCGATACAGGCGGCGATTGCGTCCAAGAATGGAACATCGACACCGCAGGACGGGCATGATCCCGACCTGCCGGAATGGATGCAGGCCATCCCGGCGAACCAGAAGATGGAAATCAGCGTTTCCATCACCAAGGGGCCACAGTACCATATCGGCGCCATCAGCATCGTCGCGGCAAAGGGACAGCCGCCGGTAAAGCTTGACCCCCACGAAAATGGCGCCATGGGCATCAAGGCGGGCGACCCTGCGATCGCCGCCAATATCCTCAAGGCGCAGTCGCAGCTCCAGACGACGCTTGCGGAAGAGGGATATGCGCTGGCCGATGTCAGCACGCCGCAGGCCTGGCTGCGTCCCCAGACACGCACCATCGACGTCGCCTTTACGGTGACACGCGGCCCGGTGGTCAACCTCGGCGCTTTCAGCTTCAGCGGCCTGCGCCGGACCCATCCCGCCTATGTCGTGCGCCGCCTGACCATCGCCCCCGGTGAACTGTACCAGCCATCACGCATCGAGGCCGCCCGGCAGGGGCTGTCGTCAATGGGGGTGTTTTCCGACGTGCAGGTCCATCACGAGCAGAAACTGGCCTCCGACGGGACGCTGCCGCTGGACTTCAGTTTCGCGGAATCGAAGCTGCACAGCGTCGGGGTCGAAGGCGGATATTCGACGGACCTTGGCGGGCGCGTCGGCGTGTCGTGGACGCATCGCAACCTGTTCGGCAATGCCGAGCGCCTGCGCCTGACCGCCCTTGCGACGGGCCTTGGCGGTTCCGCCGAGCAGGGGCTGGGCTATGACCTGTATGCCGACCTGATGAAGCCGGATTTCGGCTCGCGCAACCAGAACCTCAGCGCGCGGCTCGAGGGGATCCGCCAGCTTCTGTATTCCTATCGCCAGACCGCCGTCCTTGCCCGCGCGGGCATCGTGCGCCGCATCAGTTCCCACTGGAATGTCGCCTTTGGCGGGGAGGTGGAACAGGAACGCATCGACCAGATGTCACAGACGAACAGCTATTTCATCGTCTCCCTGCCGCTGAGCGCGACCTATGACGGGACCGGGGTGGACAACCCCATCATGCCCGCGACCCATGGCGTGCGCATCAGCATGAATGTCACGCCCTCCGCCTCGCTGGAGGATGGGACGTCGTTCTTCATGATCATGCAGGCGACGGTCTCGACCTATTTCGACCTTGCCAACCTCGGGCTGGCGCGCAAGGGGCGCAGCGTGTTTGCCGTGCGCGGGACGATCGGCAATGTCGAAGGGGCGTCCACCTATGCCATTCCCCCTGACCAGCGCCTGTATGCCGGTGGCAGCGCGACCGTGCGCGGCTACCGCTACCAGGGGGTGGGGCCGCAGTTCCCCAACAGCCGCTATGCCATTGGCGGCACGTCGATGGATGCCGGGTCGCTGGAATACCGGCAGCGCATCTTGCAGAAATTCGGCGCGGTCGGCTTTATCGACGCAGGCCAGGTGTCCGATGGCAGTACGCCGTTCAAGGGGACATTGCGCGCGGGCGCGGGGGCCGGGGCGCGGTATTACACGCCCATCGGCCCCGTGCGGCTGGACATTGCCGTGCCGCTCAACCGTCCGCCACGCGGCGATAAATGGGAACTGTATGTCGGGCTGGGGGAAACGTTCTGATGAGCGAGACGCAGGAACCGGCCCGTCACATCACCTGGAAGACGCTGCTCAAGATCGCGGGGCTGCTCCTTGGCGTACCGGCCGGGCTGGTCGTGCTGGCGTTCGCGCTGATCCTTGTCGGTGCCAATACCGGGGTGGGCCGCCACGAAATCGAACGCCGCCTACCGGGCCTGACGGGCGGCAGCGTGCGGATGGCGGGGCTTTCGGGGCGGTTTCCTGATTCGCTGCGGATCGCACATCTGGAGCTTGACGACTATCGCGGCACATGGCTTGCGATCGACGACCTTGCGCTGGACTGGTCACCCACGCGCCTGCTGTTGCGCAGGGCGGTGGTGGACAGCATCTCCATCGCCCACCTGTCGATCCCCCGCCTGAGCGAGGAAGACCCCGCGCACCCGTCGCCGCCCGGCAAACCGGGCAATGACAACCTGCATATGGGCGTGGATATCCGCCATGCCCATATCGCCCGCATTGATGTCGGCGCCCCCATTGCGCGCCTGCCCGCGACCTTCAGCCTGGACGGGCACGCACGCCTTGCGGATATCGCACCCGTCCTCAATGGCATATCGGTCGCGACGCTGCCGGCGGCCGACATCAACCTCATGGTCCAGCGACTGGACCATCCGGGGCTGCTGTCGGTCCGTACCCAACTGGACACCGGCACGCTTGCCCTCGATGTCCATGCGCATGAGGAAAAAGAGGGATTCCTCGGCACGCTGAGCGGCCTGCCGATGCTTGCGCCGCTCAACCTCGACATGCATGTCAGTGGCCCGCGTGACCGCAGCACCCTTGCGCTGGCCATGCAGGCCGGCGCGGCGCAGGCGCATATCGACGGGCAGGTCGGGCTGGTCCACCACGCCATGCGCCTGCGCGCCAGCCTTGACGCCCCGGCCATGACGCTGGGGCCGGATACGGGGTGGCAGTCGATTGCACTGCACACCGAACTCGGCGGGACGATGGAACGTCCCACCGGGCAGGGCACCCTCGATATCGGGCAACTGAACCAGGGGGCGGTGGGCCTCAATACCCTGCATGCCGTCTTCAGCGGGCTTTCGGGCCAGACCGCGAATGATGCCATAAATGTCCATGCCGATATCGACGGGCTGAGGATACCGGGTGCACATCCCACCATTTTCGCGGCCCGGCCGGTTGCCATCGACCTGACATGGCGGCCGGATGCGCAGGGCGCGCCTGCCGATATCACGGTGACGCACGACCTGTTGCAGATGAAGGGGAACATCCGCACCACCGCGCCCCGGCAGGGCGACGTGACGCTCGACCTGCCGCAACTCGCCCCGCTTTCCGCGCTGGCTTCAACCAGACTGGAGGGCAATGCGCACCTGCATGCGAATTTCGACGTGCCGGACGCGAAAACGGCGGGACGGGTCGCATTTGACGGGCAGGTGGCGCTGACGGGCGGGCAGGCGCAGGCGGTCGGCCTGATCGGCAGAAGTGGACAGGTGCAGGTGATGGCCAGCCTGCCCCCCGCCGACGGTTCGCCGCGCGTGGTGCGCCTGCAGACCCTGAAAATGGACGGACAGACCCTGCATCTGGACGCGGGGAACAGCACGGTCACACTGTCATCGCCCACGCAACTCGACCTTACGGCGCAGCTTGCGCTGCTGGACCTGCAGAAACTCGCGTCCTCCCTGCGCGGGCAGAGCAACCTGACACTGAGTGCGAAGGGACCGGTCAATGACCTTGCCGCCATCGTGCATGCACAGACACAGATCGGAACGCCGCAGATCCAGCCGGGACACCTGACGACCGACGTGAACTTCCGCCACCTGCCCGCAGTGCGTGAAGGGGAGGTGAGCATCACGGGCACGCTGGACCGCGCGCCGGTCGCCCTGTCCGCGTCACTGGCGAGCGGTACGGACGGGACGCGCCACCTGCGCCTTGCGCAACTGTCATGGAAAAGCCTATCGGGGCAGGCGGACATGGCCCTGCCGGAAGGGCACATGGTGCCGTCGGGCACGATGGACATCCATATGGCGCGACTGGCGGACTGGCGCGACCTTCTGGGGCATGACATCACCGGGCATGTCGCAACCGCCGTCCACACCACCGCCGGCACGGGGACGACGCCCCCGGTCGTCTCGCTCAATCTTGATGGCGGCATCGGTTCGCCCTGGGCCAATATCGGGCGGTTGCAGCTTGGCGGCACGATCCGCGACCCGGTGGATGCGCCGCACCCGGACCTGGACCTGCGCATTGATGATGCGGCCATCAACGACATCCGTGGCAATGCCCATGTCACGGCCAAGGGGCCACTGAATGCCCTGATGGTCAGCGCCACATCACGCCTGACGACGACACAGCTTGGTCCGGCAGCCTTCGATACGGCGCTGCTGCTGGATATTCCGGGGCACAGGGCCACGGCCCGTACCCTGTCGGGCGAATTACGCGGCGAACGGCTGCAACTGCTGGCGCCCGCCACCGTCAGCTATGGCCCGACGATGGGGGTTGACCATATGCGCGCGACCCTTTCCCCACCGCAGGGACAGGCCGCCAGCATCGACATCGCCGGCTCGGTTCGACCGGCCCTTGACCTCAGGGCCGAACTTACGCATGTCACCCCCGCATTGCTGCGGCCGCTGATGCCCTCCCTGCGCGCGGAAGGCGAAATCTCGGCACAGGCGCGGCTGACGGGGACGCTGGCGCGGCCGGGCGGGCAGGTCACGCTGCGGGCCAGCGGGCTGAAATACCATACGGACTATACCTCCTCCCTTGCCGCTGCCAGCCTTGATGCGACCGCCGTGCTGAACGGGGCCACGGCGCGCGTGGACGCCAGCCTGAATGCCGGGCAGCAGGCCAGCCTGAGCGTGAGGGGGGATGCACCAACCAGCATGAACGGCCCGCTGGCGCTGCATTCCGCCGGCACGATCGACCTTGCCGCGGCGAACGCCTATCTCGGTGCGCAGGCACGACAGGCGGGCGGGATGCTGCGGATGAACGTGGACGTACGCGGCACGCCGAAACTTCCGCTCATCTCCGGCACGCTCGACCTTGCGGACGGCACGTTCCATGACTACGCACAGGGCGTCCAGCTTTCGGCCATCAAGGGCAGCGTGCTGGCGCAGGGCAACCGGCTTGTCATCCAGTCCCTTGGCGCCACCGCGGGCAAGGGGACCATCACGGCCGCCGGTTCCTATGGCATCTTCGAACCCGGCCATCCCATTGACCTGACCCTTACGGCACGCAATGCCCGCCCCTTGGCCAGCGACCTCATCACCGCCACCCTTGATGCCAACCTGAACGTCAAGGGGCAGCTTGCATCGCGCATCAATGCGGGCGGGGACATTACCCTGTCACGGGTGGACGTGAACATTCCCGATTCCCTGCCGACATCGGTCGCGCACCTCAATGTAATTCGCCCCGACGACGCCGCTGCCGTGACCCAGCAGCCGCAATCCCCGCTGGTCATCGGCCTTGACCTTGCCCTGCGCTCCCCGGGGCAGTTCTTTGTGCGCGGGCATGGGCTGAATACCGAAATGCACGGCAACCTGCATCTGGGCGGGACCACCGATACGCCCGTGGTGACGGGGTCGTTTTCCATGGCCAAGGGAACCTTCGCCCTTGGCGGGATTTCGCTCAATTTCAGCAAGGGCAAGGTCGGGTTCGATGGCATGGGCGTCACCCACAGCATCGACCCCAGCCTTGATTTCGTGGCGGAGCGCAGCACGAACGAAGGTACGGCACGGCTGAATGTCGGCGGTTACGCCAGCGCGCCGAAAATCACCTTCTCCTCCACCCCGCCGCTGTCGCAGGACCAGATCCTGGCGATCCTGCTGTTCGGGACGGATTCACAGTCGCTGTCGCCCACGCAGATGGCGGAAATTGCCTCGGCCATCGCCACCATCAGCGGCGGTTCGGCCTTTGACCCGCTGGGCATCGTGCGCAAGACGCTGCATCTCGACCGCCTGCAGATGAGCAGTTCGTCCAACGGGTCGGGCGGCAACGACACCGGCAGTATCGAGGCCGGGAAATACGTCATGCGCGGCGTCTATGTCGGGGCGAAACAGGCAACATCCGGATCGGGCACGCAGGCGCAGGTGCAGGTGGACCTGACCAAGCGCCTCAAGCTCAACACGACGGTCGGGACCGGCGGCAACGTGACCGGCTTTACAACGCCCGAAAACGATCCGGGCAGCAGCATCGGCCTGCTCTACCAGTTCAATTACTGAGGCATGTCCCGCAACGGGATGATGACCGGGCGGAAACTCTCCTGAAGCTTTGCCGACAGAAAGCTTCACCCCAAACCCTGTCATGAAAAAGCCTGCCAGACAACGGGGTCTGGCAGGCGGGGAAGACGCATAAAGGTGGGCGGAAAAAAGGTCAGGCGGCCTTCATGACGGCAGTCAGCGTTTCCAGCACGACGGCAGGTTCCTTGCCTTCGAGCACCGCGACCTCGGCCACGAAACGCTCCTGCGCGGCTTCGAACAGCTTGCGCTCGCTGAAGCTGCCATCGAGGCTATCGACATTGCGGCGCAGGTCGCGCAGCACTTCGGCAATCTGGACCAGGTCGCCGGAGTTGATCTTTTCCTGATAGGCGACGGCGCGACGCGCCCACATGCCCCGGCTGACATGGGGCTTGCCCTTGATGATCGCCATGGCCTTGTCCACGATCTCGCGTGAGACGATCTTGCGCAGGCCGGACTTGCGGGCCTTGGACAGGGGGATACGCAGCGTCATTTGGTTGCCGGGGAACGAAATCTGGATCATTTCCAGCTTCGTTCCCGCGATCTCGTCAATGCCGATCCGGTCAACCCGTCCCACGCCATGCGCCGCATAGACGATGGCGTCACCTTCGCGGAACGGATCCTCGTCCTTTTCCGGCTTGCTGCTCTTGGCTTCGGCGGCGGTTACTGCTGCTGCGGTCCGCGCCATTGCATCGGTCACACTGCCCTTCGGGGTCGTTCTGAACATGCTCATGACATGTCATATAGCATAAATTTCCCCATATGTCTTGACTGATCGAAAGCCATGGCGGCGCATCCGCCGAATGTTTCAGTTCTGCACACCACGCACGGCGGCAAGGGCAGGGGGGGCAGGCTGCCCGCACGACTGCAGCAGGTCGATTTCGATGGTGCGCGCGATCGTGCGCATCGGCATGCCATGCGGGGTGGTGGCAAAGGGTTCCTGAAGGTCGCTGCCGATCTTGTCCAGCGCCACGAACAGCAGCCCGACCAGCGACGATCCCAGCGGCGTGATCCAGCCCAGGGTCTGCACCATCGACAGCGGCAGGATGATGCAGAAAACCGCCGCCACCAGCTTGGGCAGCACGGAAAACTGGATCGCCAGCGGCGTGTTGCGGATCCGCTCCAGCCCTCCCTGCGCATTGCTCAGGTCCGACAGGATGCGGTCGATCTGTCCCTGCAGCGCGCCATCGATCCCCAGCGCGCGGGCACGGGCGTCAACGCCCAGGCCAAGCTGGAACAGGATGGCGGCCGGGATGTTGGCGTGTCCCTCGATCCCGCGCAGCATGTCTTCGGACAGCAGGCGCCTGACATCCTCCATCGTGTCGGTGCGGCCCAGCGCACCGCGCAGCGCATGCGGATAGGCCGCCATCGCACGCGCCAGTTCGGGACTGCCACGCAGGATCGTACCGACCTGCCGCCCGAAGGAACGGCTGTTGTTGGTGACGGCCCCCCACAGGGTGCGCGCCTCCCACCAGCGGTTATAGGCGGTGTTGTTGCGAAAGCTCATGAACAGGACCAGCGCCGAGCCGATCAGGGAGATCGGCAGCGTCGGCTGCTCCATCCAGTCCTGATGATAGATCTGGAACATGACGACAACCACCACATCCCACGCGCACAGCAGCACGAGGGACAGCAGGCTTTCGCGCATGAGTATCCACAATCCGATCCTGCGATTCACGATCATCTGGGCAATGTCCTGAAATGATGGGGTCGATGGAACAGGTGCGGACCGGATGGTCCGTACCATGATTCCGCACATACCATATCGGCATGGATGGAAACGTCCCGCCCTCACGATTGCATAATTTGTAATACCCGCCACACATGCCCACACTGTCGCATCGACATTGACGCAAGGGGCGTCGGACGCTTCTTATGTGTCCCAGCCACCCGTCACTTTATCTTGCTGGAAAAGGGTTTACAGATCATGGATGTCAGGGCCGCCGTTGCGTTCGAAGCCGGGAAACCGCTGGAAATCGAGACCGTGCAGCTTGAAGGACCGCGCGAGGGCGAGGTGCTGGTGGAAATCAAGGCGACGGGCCTGTGCCATACCGACAAGTACACCCTGTCCGGTGCCGATCCCGAAGGGCTGTTCCCCGCGATCCTGGGTCATGAAGGTGCCGGCGTCGTGGTCGAGGTCGGGCCGGGCGTGCGTCACCTGAAGCCGGGCGACCATGTCATCCCGCTCTACACCCCCGAATGCCGCGAATGTAAGTCGTGCCTGTCGCGCAAGACCAACCTGTGCACCGCCATCCGCGCAACACAGGGCAAGGGCCTGATGCCCGACGGGACATCGCGCTTTTCGTTCAAGGGGCAGCCGATCCACCATTATATGGGCTGCTCGACGTTTGCGAACTATACGGTGCTGCCCGAAATCGCGCTGGCGAAGATCCGCCCCGACGCGCCCTTCGACAAGGTATTCTATATCGGCTGTGGCGTGACCACCGGCATCGGCGCGGTCCTGTTCACCGCCAAGGTGGAGGCCGGGGCCTCCGTCGTGGTCTTCGGGCTGGGCGGGATCGGCCTGAACGTGATCCAGGGCGCGAAGATGGTCGGCGCGGACAGGATCATCGGCGTTGACATCAACCCCGCGCGCGAAGCCATCGCCCGAAAGTTCGGCATGACCGACTTCGTCAATCCCAACGACCTTGGCCCCAATGGCGACATTGTCGGGCATCTGGTCGAACTGACCGGGGGCGGGGCGGATTATTCCTTTGAATGCGTCGGCAATCCCACCCTGATGCGCCAGGCGCTGGAATGCGCGCACCGGGGATGGGGGGTGTCCACCATCATCGGCGTCGCGGGGGCGGGGCAGGAAATCAGCACGCGCCCGTTCCAGCTTGTCACCGGGCGGCGCTGGATCGGGTCGGCCTTCGGCGGCGCGCGCGGACGCACCGACGTGCCGAAGATCGTGGACTGGTACATGGAAAACCGTATCGACATCGACGACCTGATCACCCATCGCCTGCCGCTGGAGCGCATCAATGAAGGCTTTGACATGATGACGCGCGGCGAAAGCATCCGCACCGTGGTCGAATTCTGACCATGGATGCGACGATGCTGTCCGATCCCGGCGGGGAACTGACGACCCGTGCGGAACATGCCTGCTGTGGCGGCCGGGTCGGCTTCTACAGCCATGCCTCCCGCGCATTGGGACTGGAGGCGCGTTTCGCCGTGTTCATGCCCGCCGGGGCCAGCATGGCGCGGCGTGTGCCGGTCATCCACCTGCTGGCGGGCCTGACCTGCACAGAGGAGACGTTCCTGATCAAGTCCAACGTCATCCGCTTTGCCGCGCGTCATGGCATCGCGCTGGTGGCGACCGATACCTCGCCGCGCGGGGCAGGGGTGTCGGGCGAAGACGACGCCTATGACCTTGGCACCGGCGCGGGTTTCTACCTCGACGCCACGCGCGCGCCATGGGATGCGCATTACCGCATGGGAACCTATGTGGGCGACGAACTGCCCCACCTGACGGAACGCCTGTTTGCGCTGGATGGGTCACGGCGCGGGATCATGGGACATTCCATGGGCGGCCATGGCGCGCTGGTCCATGCCCTGCGCGCGCCGCAGAAATGGAAATCGGTCTCCGCCTTTGCCCCGATCGTCCATCCGGCCATCGTGCCGTGGGGGGAAAAGGCATTTTCCACCTATCTCGGGGCCGATCGCACCACTTGGGCCGCGCATGATGCAACGCTGCTGCTGAAGGCGGGGCATATGCATCCCACCACCATCCTGATCGACCAGGGGGAGGCGGACCAGTTCCTGCATGACCAGTTGCGCCCGGACCTGTTCCGTGATGCCGCGACATCAGTCGGACAGGCGCTGGACCTGCGCCTGCATGCGGGATACGACCATTCCTACTGGTTCATACAGTCATTTATCGAGGACCATGTCCGCCATCATGCCGCGATCCTGACCGGCACACCTGCCTGATAAACGATGCCGGCGGGCATGGACCCGCTGGCATGTCAGGTGCCGATGATATGCAGCACGATGTCGCGCCGGTGGGCCATGCGCCTGTGTTCGAACAGATACAGGCCCTGCCACGTGCCCAGCACCGGACACCCGTCCGCAACAGGGATCGAAAGCTGCGTATTGGTCAGCATGGTGCGCAGGTGCGCGGGCATGTCATCCGGCCCCTCGTCATCATGGATATAGCGCGACGGGTCCTCGGGTACCAGCGCCTCGAAATAACGGGCAATGTCCTCGCGCACCGTGGGATCGGCGTTCTCCTGCACGGTCAGGCTGGCCGAGGTATGCCGGCACCACAGCGTCAGGAGCCCGGTGCCGATACCCGTGGATGCGACCCAGTCGATCACCGGACGGGTAATGGGCACCAGTCCCTTGCCATGCGTCCTGACATGCAGGGTGTGCAGTTCCTGACGCATGGTGTGCTCCTTTCGCTTATTTCAGGAACCCGACAAGGGATTCCGCCTCGGCCACGATGGGTTCGGCAATCACGTTGGCGCGGCGCGCACCGTCACGCAGCGTATCGCGCAGGAATCCGGGTTCCTTGAGCAGGCGCGTCGTCTCGTCCGCGATGGGGGCGATATGCTGCACCAGAACATCGGTCAGCGCCTTCTTGAAGGGACCAAAGCCTTCGCCACCATGCTGGTTCAGCACATCCTGAATGCTGCACTGCTGCAAGGTGGCATAGATCGTCACGAGGTTACGGGCCTCGGGACGGTTTTCCAGACCGGCTTCCTCGCCCGGCAGGGGCTCGGGGTCGGTCTTCGCCCGGCGGATCTTCAGCGCGATCGTATCGGCGTCGTCCGTCATCTCGATCCGGCTCTGGGCCGAAGGGTCGGATTTGGACATCTTCTTCGTGCCGTCACGCAGGCTCATGATCCGTGCGCCCTGCGGCGGGATCAGCGCCTCGACGATGGGGAAGAAGTCCAGCCCGTAATCATGGTTGAATTTCTGCGCGATATCGTTGGTCAGTTCCAGATGCTGGCGCTGGTCATCGCCCACGGGCACCGCCGTCGCCTTGTAGGTCAGGATGTCGGCCGCCATCAGGTCGGGATAGACATACAGCCCCGCCGAATGGTTTTCACGGTCCTTGCCCGCCTTGTCCTTGAACTGCGTCATGCGGTTCAGCCAGCCAAGGCGCGCCACACAGTTGAAAATCCACGCAAGGCGTGCATGCGCCGTCACGGCGGACTGGTTGAACAGGATATGGCGCTGCACATCAATGCCCGAGGCCAGCAGCACCGCCGTCTGCGCCAGCGTCTGTTCCCGCAGGGCCGCAGGCTCCTGCCAGACGGTGATGGCATGCATGTCCACAAGGCAGAATATGCATTCATTGTCACGTTGCAGCCCAACCCAGTTGCGTATCGCACCGAGATAGTTGCCAAGCTGCGGAATTCCAGTCGGCTGGATGCCGGAAAATATGCGTCGCATCCCGCTGTTTTCCGCTCTTTCCCGCCCGCACGTCAAGCGCGTTGATATCAGGGGAGACGATGAATCTGATCAAGCCGCCGCCGCTCCTCCGCCACGGCGCTGGTGGGAAGGGGATGCGCCCGTACGGCCGCGATTTCATCGGCAGTAAAGACCGGCGGCGTCGATGAATCCCCACGCGCCGCCAGATAGGTCAGGATGGATGCGATTTCGTGGTCCGACAGGCGGGTGCGGAACGATGGCATCGAGAAATTGTAATGCACGCCCCGGATATCGAGCGGGCCGTTCAGGCCGTTGAGCAGGACATCCGCCAGGTAATGCCGCCCTTCGGCAGAGGAGGCGATCAGGTCGATCCGTCCGATCAGGGGCGGGATCTCGCCCTTCATGCCTTCGCCATTATGGTGGCAGATACCGCAATTGGTGCGATAGCGCGCGGCCCCTTCATGCTTGCCCGAACAGGCGGCCAGCGAAAATGTCCCGAGACAGAGGAGAATCATGCCTTTCGCGATGCGACGCATGTCTGGAAAAGTCAGCATGCCGCACGATACCCCCGTCAGGCGGGAAGGGATATGAAAAACGCCACCAGAGGGACCCTGGTGGCGTTTCCAAAAAACCATGACCCGGATGTCCGTCTCCCCTAGTGGGAGCGCGATACACCAAGAAGCTGGATCTTGAAGATCAGCGGGCTGTCAGGCTGGATGATCCCCATCGACTTGTGCCCGTAGGCCAGTTCCGGCGGGACGTAGAGCATCCAGACGTCACCCACATGCATCATGGGGACCGCCTCCTGCCATCCCTTGATCACCATTTCCAGCGGCATCTGCATATAGGCGCCATGCCCATGCTGGTCCGAACTGTCAAAGATCCCGCCATCGGGCAGGCGACCTTCATAGATGACCATGACGCTGTCATTGACCGTGGGCTGCGCCCCGTCCTTCGGCCCGGACTTCAGCACCTTGTACGCCAGTCCGTCCGGCAGGACCTTCACGCCGGGCTGCGTCTTCACGTTCGCCATGAACTGCGCGGGCGTCAGTTCAGGCTCATCTTCTTTTTTGCTTCCGCCACACGCAACCAGCGGCACCGCCAGCGCAGTCGCCAGAAGAAAGGGAATGACGCGTGAAAAACGTTTCATGACACCTCGGTTGATGGAATGGAAATGAACGGCGCGACTCCTCAAAGGGCGCCGCCACGACGGCCGATCTTGGCGCCAAGGCGCAGGCGCAGGGCGTTCAGGCGGATGAAGCCCTGTGCATCGGCCTGGTTGTACGCACCTTCGTCATCCTCGAACGTGACGACGCGGGTGTCATACAGGCTGTTGGGACTTTCGCGACCAACGCAGATCACGTTGCCCTTGTACAGCTTCAGGCGCACGCGACCGCTGACCGAATGCTGGCTCTGGTCGATCAGGGCCTGGAGCATCCGCCGCTCCGGGGAGAACCACAGGCCGTTATAGATGATCTCCGCATAGCGGGGCATCAGGCTGTCCTTGAGGTGCATCGCCTCGCGGTCGAGCGTGATGCTTTCGATGCTGCGATGCGCGGTCAGCAGGATCGTGCCGCCCGGCGTTTCATAGATGCCGCGCGACTTCATGCCGACGAAACGGTTTTCCACCAGGTCCAGCCGCCCGATGCCATTCGCACGGCCCAGTTCGTTCAGGCGCGTCAGCAGCGTCGCGGGCGACAGGGCCTCGCCATTCAGGGCGACCGGATCGCCGGAGACGAAATCGATCGTGATTTCCGTCGCCTTGTCGGGGGCGGCCTCGGGGGAGATGGTGCGCTGGAAGACGATCTCGTCCGGTCCGACCGCCGGATCCTCCAGCAGCTTCCCTTCGGACGAGGAATGCAGCAGGTTGGCATCGACGGAGAAGGGGGCCTCGCCACGCTTGTCCTTGGCGATGGGGATCTGGTGTTCCTCGGCAAAGGACAGCAGCTTCGTGCGTGAGGTCAGGTCCCATTCACGCCACGGGGCGATCACGGTGATATCGGGCTTCAGCGCGTAATAGGCCAGTTCAAAGCGGACCTGGTCATTGCCCTTGCCGGTCGCGCCATGCGCCACGGCGTCGGCGCCGACCTGCTCGGCGATCTCGATCTGCCGCTGTGCGATCAGCGGACGCGCGATGGAGGTGCCCAGCAGGTACTGGCCTTCATACAGCGCATTGGCCCGGAACATCGGAAAGACGAAATCCTTGACGAACGTCTCGCGCAGGTCCTCGACAAAGATTTCCTTCACGCCGAACATCTCGGCCTTCTTGCGCGCGGGTTCCAGTTCCTCGCCCTGACCAAGGTCGGCGGTAAAGGTTACGACTTCGCAGCCATACTCGGTCTGTAACCATCGAAGAATCACGGACGTATCGAGACCGCCTGAATAGGCGAGCACAACCTTCTTGACGTCCTTGGCGGCCATGGGGAGAGGTCTCCTGTCGACAAAACTGAAAATTTCCTGCCGACCACCCTGTCGGCAGCATGCCGTCCTAGCATCCCCGGACGCCCACGGCCAGCAGCGAGACGCGGTTTTATCCGCACCATCGCGCAGTCATGCGCCCGGCCGGTGCGTTCAGGCGCCTTCGACGGCCGTGGGGGAAGGCTGGCGACGCGCGCGCTGGCTTTCGGTGCGCAACTGCCCGCAGGCGGCCAGGATATCACGCCCGCGCGGCATGCGGATGGGGGAGGCGAAGCCGGCGTCCATGACGATATTCGCAAAACGGTCAAGCTGTTCACGCGTGGAGGGCTGGAACCTGCTGCCGGGCCACGGGTTGAACGGGATCAGGTTGACCTTGGCCGGGATGCCGGCAATCAGGCGGACCAGTTCGCGTGCATCGGCCTCGCTGTCGTTCACGCCGCGCAGCATGATGTATTCAAACGTGATGCGCCGCGCATTGCTGGCGGCCGGATATCGGCGGCATGCGGCAATCAGGTCGGCAATGGGATATTTGCGGTTCAGCGGCACCAGTTCATCACGCAGGTCATCACGCACCGCATGCAGCGAAATGGCGAGGTTGATGCCAAGTTCATCACCACACTGGTCCATCATCGGGATGACGCCGGACGTGGACAGGGTAATGCGCCGCCGCGACAGGCCGATCCCTTCGCCATCCATGATAATCTTCATGGCCTTGGCGATGTTTTCGTAATTATACAGTGGCTCACCCATGCCCATCAGCACGATGGTGGACAGCAGGCGTGGCGTCTCGCCCTTGGGGCTGGGCCATTCGCCATAGCTGTCACGCGCGGCCATGAACTGCCCCACGATTTCCGCCGCACCCAGATTGCGCACCAACCCCTGGGTTCCGGTATGGCAGAAGGTGCATGACAGCGTGCAGCCAACCTGTGAGGAAATGCACACGGCGCCCCGATCCTCGCGCCGGTCGGGAATATAGACGGTCTCCGCCTCCTGCCCGTCGCGGAAACGGAACAGGAATTTGCGTGTCTCGTCACTGGACGTCTGGACGGTGGCGGCCTGCGGGCGACTGACGACGAAACGCTCCGCCAGTTTTTCCTGCAGGGGCTTGGCAATCGAACTCATGCGGGAGAAATCGGTCACGCCCTGATGGTATATCCAGTGCCATAACTGCTTGGTGCGGAATGGCTTTTCCCCGATTTCCAGCAGGATTTCCGTCAGTTCCTCGCGCGACAGCCCCACCAGTTCGCGTCGCCCGTCGGGCAGCACGGCCGAAGGGGGGGCAAACTGCGCCGATTTGGCAAGGATACGGCTGCGTTCGTCATCGGTCAGCGCCGCTGCCGACGCGGCCTCCCGAACGGGACTGGCATAAGGGGGTGGGACTGCGGACATAGCGAAACACGCCTTGATGTTCGGACCGGGACAGGTTCAGGAATGGGATTGCCCGCTCCCTACCACATCTGCCCCACCGAAAGCGACCACAGACTAAAAGGCTGTATCAAAAGGCCGCCCACACCACATATCGAAATTTCAAAAAGCTTCGAAAGACGCCGCCTTTAAAAAAAGGGGCCACCCAAAAAACTTCTATTCGTCATCAGGCATCCTTGCGTGCCGCGATCAGGAATTCGCGGTTGCCTTCCGGTCCGGTGATGGGACTGGGTTCGATCCCGATCACGGACCATCCCGGAAGCGACTGCCACCAGTCATGGATCATGGCGCATACGGCGTCATGGACTGCCGGATCACGCACCACGCCCTTGGGGCCGATAGCCTCACGCCCCGCCTCGAACTGCGGCTTGATGAGCGCGATCGCCCATGCCCCCGGCACGCACAGGTCAATGGCGGCGGGCAGGACGGTCCGCAGCCCGATGAAACTGGCATCACAGACCAGCGCCCCGATGGGATCGGGAATGATCCCGGCATCGAGATGGCGCGCATTGCATTTTTCCAGCACGACGACCCGTGGGTCATTGCGCAGTTTCCACGCGATCTGCCCATGCCCCACATCCACGGCATAGACCTTCGACGCACCATTATGCAGTAGGACATCGGTAAACCCGCCCGTGGATGCCCCCACGTCAAGGCAGGTCAGGCCTTCGGGCGAGAAACCAAAATGCTCCAGCCCATGCGCCAGCTTGATGCCCCCACGCGAAACCCACGGATGATCCTGCCCCTTGACCGTAAGCGGCACATCCTCGGCCAACTGGTCACCGGGCTTGTCGATGCGGCGGTTGGGCGTGAAGACCAGACCCGCCATGATGAGGGCCTGCGCACGCGTGCGCGTTTCAACCAGTCCCCGGTCAACCAGCATCTGGTCCACGCGTCGCTTCGCCATCCCTGTCCTCCGCTTCCTGATCCGGGTTGCCGGATCAGGCCATCTGCTGCGACGGAGAACGCCCCAGCGCACCGAGCGCCGTATCCACGATCGCCTGCGCATCGAGGCCTGCCTCGTGGTACTGGGCGGCCTGGGTGTTGTGATCGATGAAGCGGTCGGGCAGGGCCATGGGGCGGAAGCGCACGCGGTCGAGCAGCCCGGTCTTGGCCAGGTGCATCATCACGAACGCCCCG
>NZ_JABJWD010000144.1:0-12003 GCF_013155425.1 Gluconacetobacter entanii
ATATCTAACAAAAAATGCCGCCCTCTGAGGCGGGTTTTTTGCGTTCCGGGAATGGGCGCAGGATGCACATAGGAAACAGACGAAAAGGTACCGGGGCAAGTTTAGACAGTATCTGCTCGTTATGGATTGCTCCCAGTGACTGAACTCGAATATCGTTTATCTATGTTCTGCGGTTTTATTGGTTTTTGTCGACTGGTGTATCGGTTCGTGTTGCATTGCCTCGTCCTTTAGAAGGATGATTAAGGCAGGAAAAGTAGAAAGATCCGCTGAAGATCAATACCGGATATGGCATGGATTTACATGCATATTTAACCATACAGTCCGGACAGAATGAATTATGGTGCGTAACTAAAGCCTCTTGGAATATCTATAGAGGAAGTCCAATGGCTGCCTGAAAAGCGATCCCCTGCTTCCACTTTACACTAGACGTTTTTTCAACGGAGCTTCTCATGACTGAGCAGGACGCCCCTTCTCATCCCCTCATGCGTCAGCCGGGCAAGGACAATGCCCGTGTCATGAACGAGGAGCTGTTTTTTGATCTGGTCTATGTGTTTCTTGTCACCCAGATCAGCCATGGCCTGTTGCATCATCTGACACCGATCGGTGGGATGCAGACCCTCATACTGTGGTTCGCGGCCTGGCTGGGATGGCAATATACGGGGTGGGTCACAAACTGGTTTGATCCGCGCGTGCCGAGCCTGCGGGGAGTGCTGTTTCTTACCATGGCGCTGGCGCTTGTATGCGGGGCAGCAGCACCGGAAGCTTTTGGTGCGCGCGGACTGGCTTTCGCGCTGTGCTATGCCGGCATGCAGGTCGGACGTTCCGCGTTTATTGTGTTCAGCCTGCCGGCGTCCCACCCTCTTTCCCCAAATTACCGCCGTATTCTGGGCTGGGGTATTCTGGCTGCCTGCTTCTGGATTGCTGGTGGCCTGGCGTCACCGGAAGCCCGCGTTCCTCTATGGGCCATCGGGGTGGCATGTGAATATATTTCGCCCATGTTCGGCTTCTGGCTGCCGGGACTGGGACGCTCACACACATCGGACTGGACCATTTCAGGGAGCCATATTGTCGAACGCTGCCAGCTTTTTGTAATTGTGGCGTTGGGGGAAACGGTCATGGCTGCCGGTCTTTCCCTTGCGGAAAGCGAGCACTGGTCCTGGATCGAACTGAGCGGTTTTGCAGCCAGTTTTCTGTGCACCATTGCCATGTGGTGGCTGTATTTTCAAACCTCCAGCGAGGAAGCCGAGCATGCCATAAGCCATTCCTCCGACCCGGGGCGAATGGGTGCGTATTTCCATTATCTGCATGTCATCCTGATCGGGGGGATTATCG
Source organism: Gluconacetobacter entanii (assembly GCF_013155425.1). Lineage (NCBI taxonomy): Bacteria > Pseudomonadati > Pseudomonadota > Alphaproteobacteria > Acetobacterales > Acetobacteraceae > Gluconacetobacter > Gluconacetobacter entanii. Next base: position 1,333 of record NZ_JABJWD010000144.1, read on the forward strand.
TCACCGCCGTAGCCATGGACCTGCTGCTGGAAAACCCGCTGGAGGACGCCAAAGGTGCGCCCGCCCTGGTCATGACGCTTGGGCCGGTGCTCTATCTTCTGGCCAGTATCGCCTATCGATGGGTTGCCACGCGTCGTATGATGTCCAGCCAGATGGTTGGCGTTGGTCTGCTGCTGCTGACGGGATTCGCTGGACAGGCGCTTCCCATGTGGATTCTGGCATTCTGCGAAACGACGGTCTTTCTGATTATCAGTATCTTCTGCGCCGGAAAAGACAGGTCGCGGTCGGCACGGGTGCCGTAAACTGCGGCTTTATCCCCTGGTTAGTAAGTGGAGCGATGCCTGCCTGCCGGGTCTCGTTTTGTGTCGTGCCCATATACATTCATTCTAACGGTTGAGGCGTGTGGAAAGAAACAGGGAAGACAGGGTGCGTTCCACACCATCAAGTGCCCCGACTTCATCAATGACGGCATCAAGCCGTTTGATGGAACAGGCTTCGACCATGACGATCATGTCGAAATTTCCACTGACGGAATAGATGGTGCGTACTTCGGGAATGCGACGAAGAAGGCTCTGTACTGATGCGGTATATTTGGGGCCGAGGGTTACCAGCAGGTGCGCCTGTACCTGATTTTCGGAATAGGACGGTGTCAGGCGCAGGGAATAGCCCTCGATAATGCCTTGCCGTTCCAGCTTTTCCAGCCTGCTTTGTGCGGTAATGCCCAATCGCCGTGCAAGGAATGCGACCGGCATGCGTGCATTTTCGCGCAGGAGATTGATTAGCTGTTCCTCGGCCTGGAGTATTCATCATTCCGCCTAATATAAATGTGGTTATGGCGGATTTTATGATACGTTTTGGCAACGATGCGTGTCACTCTTTTTTCCTGCCTGGTGATGGATAGGAGATGCACATGACAGGACAGATCTTCGTTACGAGGATTCAAATGATCGGAAGTGTCATGTCATCTTTGTGCATCCTCAGACAGAAAGGCAAAAATTCCTTGTTATTATAAGCGAGATCATGACTGTCCAAGTTTTGATGATCTGATCCAGAGGGGGGATTTCTGGTTCGGGAGTGCTTGCCACATGTTTTCTGTTGCATGGGTTTGAGTAAATGCAGGGAGCGATGATGGAGAACTCACCCAAGGAACCATATTGTCTTTTATCAACGGATGACCGTCCCCATCCCGCCGACGCCTGCTCCTGACGCATACCAGAAGGTGCAATGCCTGCCTCCTACGCATACGTTGTTGTGAAAAACAGGGAGTTGAAAAGGGCGGCCATATTTCATACGGTAGGCTGATCAAGACATAATAATAAAAAGAAAACGTCGAAAATGAAATTTATATCATAATCTTACGTCTGTTCCGTTCCTTATCGGAAAGGATATGACGGGCGTCGGGCGGGCCGCCCTTTCGGTCCGTGTGGCCGGGTTTCCCTGATGTGTCAGGGGTAAAGCGCCTCATCCACCGCGATGGGTGGGGTTCCTTGTGTTGCGTGCGAATCACCATGCATATGTTGCGTGTTTACTTCCGTGGAAACGGGTGGCGGGGATCCTGCCTGCGTATGATGGCGGTGATGCTGGCCTGTTGTGGCTGGACCGCCGCCAGTCGTGCGGCGGATCCTGTGCACGGGGCCGTATCTTCCGCCCCCCGGCTTACTCCCGTGACGACGCCCGGGGCTGTTGACGTGGCAACGCCCGCATCCGCGCCTGCCGCGCCTGTGAAGAAAGCCAAGCGACCCATTGCCGAGGAACGGCTTGAGGCGCTGTTTGACACCGAAAGCATTTCGGCGCTGCTGAGCCATAATGACGACGCCCTGCGCAAAAGCGACCTCAGCGCCGGGTATTTCGTCGCGGAACAGTCCTTTGGCAACCTCGTGCCGCAGATCAGGCCATGGCGGGAGTGGCTGAGCAATCGCGGCTTCACGTTCGAACTGACCTACAAGGGCGAGAGCATGGCCAATGTGGGCGGTGGCCTGTCAAAGGGCATCGACTATGTGCATGACCTGCGTGTCAGCATGCTGTTCGACCTTGGGAAACTGGTGGGGCTGAACGGCTGGTTCCTGCACGGCATCGTCATGAACCGCGAGGGACGGCAGGTGGGGTGGGACCATGTGGGCGAACGCAATGTCCTGCTGACGGAGGTGTGGAGCATCCATGGACCGGCGGCGGCGCGCCTTGCGGACCTGTATGTGGAAAAATCGTTCCTGCATCACCGCATCAACATCAATGTCGGCCGCATCGCGCTGACCCATACCTATGGCACGTCGGTGCTGCTGTGTACCTTCATGATGCAGTGCTCTGCCCCCATGGCCATCCGCGAGCCACCGGGATGGAGTGTCTATCCCAAGACGTCATGGGGCGGGACCGTGCGGTTCCGTCCGACGCGCGACCTGACGCTGCGGACCGGGATCTACAAGATCGGGCCGAAGGCACAGGACAATACCGGATGGGCCTGGGGGAGCGAGACCACGACCGGCATCCAGACCCCGGTCGAACTGACGTGGGAGCCGTTTTTTGGCGCGCGCAACCTGCCCGGCCATTACAAATTAGGCTTCGGCCACGACACGTCCCCCTATCCCGACCTGATCGGGACCATCCCGGCCGCCTATCAGGCCTATATCCATGCGCACAAGGAAAAGCCGCGCGATACGTTCTATATCGAGGCGGACCAGATGGTGTACCGCAAGCATGGCGAACACCAGATGGCTGGTGGCTACCTGCTGGCGGGATATATCCACAATACGCCCAGTATCTCGACCTTTTCGGACGAGTTCTATTTCGGCGCGTCCCTGCTGGGACTGATCCCGCACCGGCCCTATGACCGTTTCGGGGTGATGTATTCCTATTACCAGATGAGTCCACGCCTGACCTATGGCCAGAGCCTGCGGCAGGCGGCGGGCATGTCGATGGGGGCGTATGTCAACGGCCCGCAGACCCATTCCGCCGTGCTGGAGGCGTATTACGGCATTCCCGTCACACCCGGACTGGTGGTGACGCCGGAGTTCGAATACATGATGCGCCCCGGCGAGACCTCGGTCATTCCCAACGCCATGCTGGTCGGCCTGAAGGTCATTGCCAATCTTTAGAGACTGTTTGAAAACAATCCGTTGAAAAAATAGGGAAAAGTTTTTGGGTGTCGCCTTTTTTAAAAAGGCGAAGTCTTTCGAAGCTTTTTGAAAAAAGCTTCACCAAAAACTTTTATTATTTTCAGACAATCCCTTGGAACCTTCTGGTGAGGGTTTTTGAAAAATCGTTCAAGGGACGATGCATTTTGAAAAAATTTGGTGCCGGGAAACCTCCGGCTTTCATCAGGTGGCCTTCCTGCCGACAGGTCACGTAATCGTTCCGGCGGTCGCCCCTTCGTGAAGTCCCCGGCGCATGGTTGCGATCCCCCCGGCATGCCACAGTCCGGGACAGGAAATACGGATGGTACAGGGTATGGACACGAACAATAATATGGATGACCCGGCCATGCCGGCGGGCCTGCGTGATGGGGATATCGCCACGGCCCGTCATGTGGTTGCCGCCTCCCTCCTGGCATGGATGCTTGATGCGTGTGATTTCTTCATTGTCCTGTTCACGCTTGACGATGTCGCGCGCAGCTTTCACGTCTCGCTCGAAAGCGTACTGCTCGCGCCCACGCTGACGCTGCTGACACGTCCCGTCGGGGCGTTCGTGTGCGGGCGCGCGGCCGACCGGTACGGGCGCAAGCCGGTGATGATCACCACGATCATGGTCTATTCCCTGATCGAGGTCCTGTCGGCCTTTGCCCCCACGCTTGCAACCTTCCTGTGCCTGCGAGCACTTTTCGGGATCGCGCTGGGCGGGGAATGGGGGGTTGGTACCTCGCTCATCATGGAAAGCGTCCCGGCCTCGTGGCGGGGGATGGCGTCGGGCATCCTGCAGGCCGGGTATCCGGCGGGATACCTGCTGGCGTCGCTGGCGTTCCTCCTGCTGCCGGTCATGGGGTGGCGGGGGCTGTTCGTGCTGGGCGGCGGTGCGCTGTTCTCCGCGCTGTATATCTGGGCCCGCGTGCCCGAAAGCCCGCAATGGCTGGCGCGCCAGCGTTCGGGCGCGACCAATACCGCAGCACAGGCGGGCCTGTGGCCTTTCATCCGGGGCAATTTCGCGCTGTGCGTGTTCGCCGTGACGCTGATGGCGGCGTTCAATTTCATGAGCCACGGGTCACAGGACCTGTATCCCAAGGTCTTCCTCGGGCTTGAACGCAGACTGCCCCATCCCACCATCACGCTGATTGTCGTGCTGTACAATATCGCCGCCATCATTGGCGGGATGGCCTTTGGCATCCTGTCGCAACGGATCGGGCGGCAGTACAGCATCGCACTCGCCGCCGTGCTGACGCTGCCGCTGCTGGCGCTGTGGACGCTGCCGCACTCGGCGGTGTGGCTGACGGTGGGGGCGGTGTGCATCCAGTTCTGCATCCAGGGGGCGTGGGGCGTGGTGCCCGCCTATCTCAGCGAGCTTTCGCCCCCTTCGGTACGCGCGACCTTTCCCGGCCTTGCCTATCAGTGCGGAAACCTGATCGCGGCGAGCAACGCGCTTTTGCAGACGGGCATTGCCTCCTTCCTTGGCACGGGGCTTGCGCCCGCGCTGATGTTCACGGTGGGCGGGGGCGCGCTTGTGGTGCTGGTCTTGACCCTGCTCAACGCGCGGCGGCATCGTGCGGCCATGCAGGGGACGTCATGCCCGTCATGATGCGGGTGGCCTGCGGTTTTGCGGAAGGGATTGCATGCACCATCGTGACCTGAACCTGCTCGTGGCACTTGACGTCCTGCTTGAGGAAGGCAGCGTGGCCGCCGCCGCGCGCCGCATGAACCTCAGCCCCCCCGCCATGAGCCGTACCCTGTCACGTATCCGCGTGGCGTTTGACGACCCGATCTTCGTGCAGGCCGGGCGGCGCATGACACCGACGCCACGCGCGCTGGAACTGCAGCAGCAGGTGCATGCCGTCGTGGCGCAGGCGACGGGCCTGTTCCGCAATGACGCGCACCTCGACCTGTCGCGCATCCGCCCGGTCTTTACCATACAGGCCGATGACCTGTTCCTTGGCACGCTGGGGGCGGCCCTGCTGGAACGGCTGCGTGCCGAATGTCCCGGCGTCACCCTGCGCTTCATTTCCCATGACCGCCATGATGATGTCAGCCTCAGCCTGCGTGAACGCCATGCCGACCTGTTCATCGGCGCGCCTTTGCCGTTCAAGCCCGAAATCCGCACGCAGAGCCTGTTTACCACCGGCTTTCGCGGTTTCGCGCGCAAGGCCCATCCCATCTTCCGCCAGCCCTTGACGCTGGAGCGGTTCGTGCAGTTCGACCAGATCAGCATCTCGCGCCAGGACCGCTACAGCGGGGCGATTGACGAAATGCTGGCGGCGCGGGGGCTGACGCGCCGGATTGTCCTGATCGTGCCGACATTTTTCACGATGATCGAGACGTTGCGCAGCTATGACCTGATCATGCTGATGCCCGATATCGTGATCGAGACCCTGCCCCATCGCGAAATCGGCCTGCGTGCGTTCGAACTGCCGTTTCCCAGCGCCCCGCTGACGGGACTTCAGGCGTGGCATCCGCGCAATGACAAGGACGCGCTGCATCGCTGGCTGCGCCGGACGGTGCGTGAACTCTGCCTGCAGATGAAAAACAAGCACCCCGCGTTGAGTGCGCCAGACGCACTCAACGAGTGAGGCAATTGCAATTTATTTATCCAAACGACACCCATAGATTGACCCCGCGATCAATGCGAGGTCTTCATGTCATCCACCATAGCCGCGGGATCGCCCGGGGAACTGCCGGGTGGCGCGCCGGTCGTGCATGCGCCGCCGCCCCTGCCGTCCTATATCCCGCCCTTTGGCCTGCGCACGGTCATTGGCTGCCTTGGCATGCTGCTTGCGGTGCATGTCGCGGGCTTCAATGAACATGTAACCGAAATCGGCCTGTCGGACATCCGGGGCGCGATGCATATCGGCCACGATGAAGGCACGTGGGTGATCTCCATCTACGAGGCATTCAATATTGCGGCCATGGCGTTCACGCCGTGGTTCTACATGTCGTTTTCCATCTACCGTTTTTCCATCTTCATGACCGCGACGATGGCGCTTTTGTCCATTCCCGCGCCGTTCATGCCCGATGTGACGTCGCTGTGCATCCTGCGCGCGGCGCAGGGCCTGACGGGCGGGTGCCTGCCGCCGGTGCTGATGACGGTCATGCTGAAATACCTGCCGCCACAGATCCGGGTGTTCGGCATCGCCGGATACGCCATGAGTGCGACCTTCGGCCCCAACCTTGGCGTCCCGCTGGAGGCCTTCTGGTTCGAGGATGTGGGCTGGCGGTGGCTGTACTGGGAAATCGTGCCCATGGCGGCGGTGGCGGTCGCGATGATGGCCTATGGCCTGCCGCGCGATCCGATGCATCTGGAACGGTTCGAGAAGTTCAACTGGTTCGGCCTGCTGGTGGGCCTGCCCGCGATCTGCGCGCTGGTGACCGTGTTGTACCAGGGCGACCGGCTGGACTGGTTCCGCTCCCCGGTGATTACGAACCTGACCTTCTGGGGTGGTGCGGCCTTTGTCGTCTTTGTGGTGAACGAGGCGTTTCACCCCAGCCCCTATTTCAAGATCCAGTACTGGAAAAGCCGCAATATCCAGGCGTCCCTGCTGTCGCTGATCGGGATCCTTGCGATCTGCGCGCTGATGACGGATGTGCCGGTCACCTATCTGGAGGCGGTGCGTGGCTATCGCCCGGTGCAGGCTGCGCCGATCTCGCTGGTGGTGGCCCTGCCGCAACTGCTGATGCTGCCGCTGATCGCCGCGATCTGCAACAACCGCAAGGTGGACTGCCGCTATATCCTCTCGGCGGGGATGCTGTGCCTTGCACTGGCAAGCTGGCTGGGCACGTGGCTGACGGTGGACTGGGTGCGCGACAATTTCTATCCCATCCAGATCCTTCAGGTCTTTGGGCAGCCAATGACCGTCATTCCCACGCTGATGCTCGCGACGATGGCGCTGGGACCTGCGGACGGTCCATTCATTTCCGGCATGGTCAACATGCTCAAGGGACTGGCGAATGCGGTGGCCTTCGCCCTGTTCTCCGCCCTGTCGCGGCGGCGCGAACAGTACCACTCCACCATGCTGCTCGACCATCACGGCACCCATGCCACCGCGCTGGCGGGGCAGGGGAACGCGATTTCGGGGCAGCTTTCGGCCACGTCGCCCGATGCCGGGCATGTCGCGGCCAACACGCTGCAGGTCTTCCACACCTATGTGCATGAACAGGCGCTCGTGCTGGCGCTGGTGGACATCTATTTCCTGCTGGTCTGGGCGTGCCTTGGCTATGCGGTGATGAACCTGCTCCTGCCGCATCGCGTCTATCCCCCCCGTGCCCCATCCCCTTCTCAGCGTGCTGGCTAGGCACGACAGGAACAGGTCATGATCTACAGGAAACCCCTCCTTATTTCCGGTGCGACGGCCATTGTGCTGGCGTGTGGCGCGTATGTGGGCGCGCGCCTTGTCAACGGCAACGGCGTTGATGAATACACCAACGATGCCTATGTCACCGCCGATTTCACGACGGTCGCGCCCAAGGTGTCGGGCCGTATCGACCGCGTGGTGGCGCAGGACAACGAACATGTCCGCCCCGGCGAGGAACTGGCCCATATCGAGGATGACGATTACCGCGCGGCGCTGGAGGTCGCGCGGGGCAATGTCGCGGCGTCGGAGGGGGAGGTCGCGAACCTGACCGCCGAACTCGCACGCCAGCAGGCGGTCATCGCGGGCGCGCGCGCCGCAGTACAGGCGGACCAGGCGGCGCTGGTGTTCGCGCGGCAGAACGCGGCGCGGTACCGCAACCTGTCGGTGGGGGGCGCCGGCACGGTGGAGCAGCGCCAGTCCTCCGACGCGCGGCTTAGCGAGGCGGAGGCCACGGTCGCGCGCGACCAGGCGGCCGTGGACGCGGCGGTGGGGCAGGTGTCCGTCCTGCAGGCGCAGTTGCAGCGCGCACAGGGCAACCTGCTGCGTGCAAGGGGCGAGGAGCATCAGGCCACACTGAACCTGTCGTACTGCACCATCCCCGCCCCGGTGGAGGGCGTGGTGGGCGAACGTGGCGTGCGCGTGGGGGCGTATGTCCATCCGGGCACGGGCCTTCTGGCGGTGGTGCCGACGCAGGCGACCTATGTGCTGGCGAATTTTCAGGAAACGCAGTTGACGCATGTGCAGACCGGGCAGGCGGCGGTCATCTGGGTCGATACCTTCCCCGGGCATCCGCTGAAGGCGCATGTTGACAGCCTTGCCCCCGCCACCGGCGTCGCCTTCGCCCCGATCCAGCCCGATAACGCCACCGGCAACTTTACCAAGGTGGTGCAGCGTATTCCCGTGAAACTGGTCTTTGACCCCGGGCAGCCACTCGCGGCGAAGGTGCGTGTCGGCATGTCGGTGGAGGCACGGATCAATACCGCCTCCACCCCCGACGGGGCCCATGCGCATGACGAGCGGTACATATGGCAGTGAACCCCATGACCCCCTTTCGCACGATGTGCGCGCGCCTGTCGGGCGGTGTGGTCCTGCTGGCGCTGGCGGGATGCGCGGTCGGGCCGAATTACCACAAATCGCGCAACACCGCCCCGCATGACTGGCACCAGAGCATGGCGCCCGCGGACAGCACGGTGGTACAGACCGGCATGGATGCGCAGTGGTGGTCGATCTTCCACGATCCCACCCTGAGCGCGCTGGAGGCGGAGGTCGTGCGCGCCAACCTTGACCTGCGCGCCGCTGCCTACCGCTTTGCGCAGAGCATGGCCGAACGCCGCATCGCCAGTGCTGCGCAGTTCCCCCATGCGGAGGCCAATGCGTCCTATGCCCGCGAACGCGCCAGCACGAACGGCGTGCTCGGCCTGCTGGGCACGATGGAACAGCAGAACGCAGGCAGTGTCGCCAGCGGGGCGCAGGGGTTCGGCCCCACCGCCTTTCCCGGCAGCGTGGGCAACCCGTCATTCAACCTGCCGCAATATGGCATGAATGCCTCGTGGGAGGTGGATTTCTGGGGGCATGTCCGCCGGCAGGTGGAGGCCGCGACCGCCGCCATGCACGCGACCGAGGACATGCGCCGCGACGTCCTGGTATCGCTGATGGCGGAAACGGCGCAGGATTACATCGACCTGCGCGGGGTGCAGGCGCAGATCGCGATTGTCGAACATAATATCGACATCGCGAAACACAGCGTGGACCTGACGACCCAGCGGTACACCCAGGGGGCGGCGACGCGCCTGGACGTGGCGGATTCCACCGGGCAACTGCACACGTTCGAATCGCGCCTGCCAGTGTTGAAAAGTCAGGAAGTCTATCTGGTGAACGCGCTCAGCTTCCTTGTCGCGCGCGAACCCGGCGCGCTGACGGCGATGCTGGGCAAGCCGGGCGCCATCCCGCCGGTGCCCGATTCGGTGCCCGTGGGCCTGCCGTCGCAGCTTGCCGATCGCAGGCCCGACATCCGCATGGCCGAAGAACGCCTGCATGCCGCCACCGCCAATATCGGCGTCGCGATTGCGGATTTCTTCCCCCGCGTCACCCTGTCGGGCAGCCTCGACGTGCAGGCGTTGCAGTTCAGCGGACTGGGATCGTGGGCGTCGCGGCAGTATGGATTCGGCCCGACGGCGACCTTCCCGATTTTCGAGGGTGGGCGCCTGACCGGGCAGTTGCGCCTGCGCAAGGCGCAGCAGAAGGAAGCCGCCGTCATGCTGCAGCGGACCATCCTGAAGGCGTGGCAGGAAATCGACGACGCGATGGCCGATTTTGCCGCGGCACAGGGGCAGCGTGACCGCCTGGCCGAAGCGGTGGCGGAAAACCAGATCGCGGTCGATACGGCGCAGGCGCAGTATGTGCAGGGGGCTTCGGACTTCCTCAACGTGCTGACGATGCAAAACGCCCTGCTGGCGACGCAGAGCGAACTGGTGCAGGCGACGACGCGTGTCTCCACCTCGGTCGCGCGGCTCTATCGCGCGCTGGGCGGCGGGTGGGAGACGACCTATCCCCTGCCGCCCGCAAAGCACGCGCATGTGTCACAGGCCGCCAGTGGAGGGAAGGCACGATGATCGAGATCCGCAGGGCCGCAACATTCGGGTGCCTTACTGACGCCGGGGTGACGCTGCGCTGTCACTTTGCATTCCGCACCTGCGCGGATGCGGGGCGGGTGCATTGGGGACGGCTGCGTGTCGTCAATGTCGCCACCATGGAGGCCGGTGCGACCTTTGCGCTGGGGGCGGAGGAAAATACCGAAATCCTGACATGGACGGGTGCCCGGGTGCTGCATTTCACCGGCCCGGGCTTTGCGCCCGCCACCCTGCCGCCCGGCAGCGTGCAGGCGCTCGGCACCGGGGACGGGGTCAACGGTCTGGCGTGGCGCGCGGGTGCGCAGGGGGGCGGCTTCGTGCAGTTCTGGTTCCTGCCCGATGACGAAGGCGGCAACCCGGAGGCGGAAGTGCGCGAGGCCTGTCCCGCGCAGGAAGATGGCGGGTTTCGCATCCTTGCCTCCGGCTTTCCTGAGGACGACCCGGAGGAGGAGGCCGACATTACCGATGGCGCGCCGCTGACCATCCGGGCGAGTTCACGGCTGCTCGACGCCACGTTGCGGGCGGGGGAGGGGGCGGCCTATGCCACCGTGCCGGGGC
>NZ_JABJWD010000019.1:0-37733 GCF_013155425.1 Gluconacetobacter entanii
TCAAATGACGTCAATAACGACGTCGTTAACGACGGTAAGTTACCAGTCACAATCCTCAATCATAAGGCGGCCTCAAACGGCCGGTTACGACTGACCTGCCGACAGGCAAAAGGCGGCGGACCCTGTCCGCCGCCCCTTCCCCATCACGCCGGCGTCTGATGATGGACGCATTCATCCGACCTTCTCCATCAGCTTGCGTGCCCTGCCCTCAAGATCCAGCCGCGTGTCCTGGTTGGTCTTCGTCCGCGCCAGTGCCGTAATTCCCTGCACGAAGTCGAACACGCTTTCGGGCTTGCGTCCCTCCTCGTGCAGCACCGTCTCGATGATCTTCGTGGTTTCCGGTTTCGAGAACCCACGACGACGCAGGAAACTTTCGCGATCTTCGTCGGTCTTTGCCACCAGCGCCTGACGTGATGCCTGAATGCCGGAGACGAACGAGGCCGGGCTGGTTATGGCGAAGTTCCGCAGGGCTGGAGTGGCCTGATGCACGAAGCGCGAAGCGGCGAACTTGCTATGCCGGATCGTGATCTGTTCGAAGTTTTCGACGCCCCACAAAAGGCGGTTTTGACACACCCCACGCAGATAGAATGACGCAATGCCGAGGCTCTTGCTGCCAACTTCCGAATTCCAGGCATAGAAGCCCCGGAAATAGAGGTCAGGATCGCCATTGGGCAGACGCCCGGCTTCGATCGGGTGCGTGTCGTCCACGAGGAACAGGAAGACATCGCGATCCGATGCGTAGAGCGTCGTAGTCTCCTTGGTGATATCGACATAGGGATTATGGGTCATGGTGGCCCACCGTCATCAGCCGCAGGCGCTGTTTGACCACGGCCGGCGCCACGAAGAACGCGGCGGCGATTTCCTCTTCAGACATGCCTTTTTCCAGCATGTCACGGAAGGCACGAAACTGGTCCAGCGGATGCAGGGCCACCCGCTGCACATTCTCGGCCAGGGAATCATCCTCGGCGAGAATGGCCGACCCGGCCTCGCGCACGACGCACGGCACGGGTGCCGTCTTGGCCAGTTTCTTCTGCTTTACCAGCAGTTCGAGGGCGCGAAAACGACGCCCACCGGCAGGCACTTCGTAGGTACCGATCTCGGCCCCTTCGCCATCAAGAACGGGGCGGACATTCAGGCTCTGCAGCAGCCCGCGGCGTTCGATATCGCGGGCCAGTTCCTCGATCGACAGGCCGGACTTCACACGCCGCACGTTGGACTGGGACAGCACCAGCCGGTTGAAGGGGATGTCACGGGACGAACTCAGGCTGATTTTGGGAATAGCGGTCGCCATGGCGAAAACTCCATGACGGGCGGACAGGAGACTCTCTCCCATCCTCTCAACCCGTCACGAAAATCCGCGCAGCCCTCTGACTCTGAAGGCCCCAGACCCGCCCAAAATCTGCGGCCTTTTCCCGGCAGGAAACTACAGCAATGGGGGGGTGAACGGATGGTCCGATATCGGTCGAGTTGAAGACGTAACCAGACATTCAGATAGGCCAGTCACTTATTGCGAGAAATGTCGAAAAGGTGACGATTTCATAGTCACATATCTGAGCAATCTTCTGGGAGCGCGTGCGCAGTGTTAATTCTTCCTTCATTGATCGAGACATAGATATCCCGCACGATACATTCCGCCGCCGACAACGCTGTCAAAGCGGTAGCGCGGTCGCAGCTCTCATTTTGGCGATAAGCACAACCGGGATGAATAAGGTTCCGAAACTGCTTGGTCTGATCGACAAGGTGACCAGTTCCTTCGGCAATCAAACGAAGTTCAACTGCAATTTTTTTGTAATCTTCGATTGACCAACGGTCAGGAGCTCTGGTGGGACGGTTAGTTAAAGCAGTTAGATTAGGCGCACGTAAAATTGCCCAAAGTAACAAAGCTTCGCATACCGAACCTGCGAGTACTGTCGAGGCTTTCCATTCAGCATTATGAAGAGCTGATGCAGCGCTCGACAGATCCAACCGAATACTAGCCGCAAGTCTTTCGTCGTCGATGAATGTCAGTTCTGTAGTCGATGGAACAGGTGTTGCATCGGGACATTTCTTAAGAATATCTAAAATAACAATGGCGCAGTTCTTGTTGTTTATTTCTGGATACCGTAGCCCTTGCAATATTCCCCTTTTTAATCTCTCAACGTAATTTTTAATCGCTGCATCAGCCAATACAAGTAGACAATATTCGCTTTGATCAACACGAATGAGTTCTGGAGGAATTTGCGATAGCAATGAAGAAATTGTACTTAGTTCAGCCGCCTCCTTCTGCCCCTTATGATACACGTCCTTGCTAACATCGATTCTTTTAGCAGACGATTGATTAATAAATGTTACAATCTGGGATGGAACAACACGAGGCATCTCATAACCTTTTTAACATTAATTTGGTTACATTAGACTGATTCTGTCCAGATTGCGACATACTTGACATCCGAAATCTAATGCCGGTTTGGAACCAACGCAGTCGACTATCAATTTATGCATCTGCGCGTTCTTGCCGTTTATCGTTGTGCGTTTTGTTTCTCTGCAGATAATGCTCTGAAGGCCGAGACCGTAAGTCAGGCATGCGCGATCGTGCAGCGAACATTGGCGTCTATCTATATACTTGTGACACCTAATCTAGGGCCGCTTTCGGGAACGGTAAAAGTCGCGCGTTAACTCCGGAATGAAGGCGACTACAGCCTGTCTGCGGCCATTCACTGAGCAACCAGGCTGTTTATAGAGGTGAGCAGAAAGTCGGCGACAGAACGATCGGATTACAAAAGCACATATTGGGATGATCGAGGTTTCCATCCAGATGAGCCTGAACCAACCATGCGTTGACAGATGCATTCTCCCATCAAGAAATCTGAAGCCGCAGTGTCCGATGACTGGATCGTCATCGAAAAATGTATCATATACTGACGTGAGAAATTATGCAGAGGGCAAAATGCTTACATGGAAGAATGAATACTTGGATAAATATAAGATACTTATTGAACGTTATGCCGAAAATAAAAAGGAAAATTACTGGGGGATAGATTTTAAATCAGGGGAAGCAGGTTTTTCTATCGGAGAAGAAGACAAGGTCGATCCTCCCAAAGAATTGGAAATTTTATATGACAACTCAGAGGCGATAATATCAATACATCATACTCATCCCGATGAACGAGCTCTAAGTCACCCGGACTTGATGCTATTAATGCGGCCAGGAGTTGATGAAATATGGGCTTATACTCCAGATTTCGGGATATATGGAGCAAAACTGCAAGACAAAGACAACCGTAATAAATATGAGGAGGCTCTCGGATTTATTTTCTCTCAAAATGAATATTTATTTTCTAGATATATTGAAAAGGTTTGTGGAAGAACAATAGAGGTAAATAAAGATGATTACGATATTTTACTTCCCATAGCACGACTTATGGCCCTTGAAAATAGTGGGCTAATTTTCTCAAACATAAGAATTTCTGATAAAATACGCAGAATAAATAACTTCTTAGTTGTTATGGATTTGCTTCATCGCTGGCTTTCGGAAGAGATTCAGAAATTATAATCTATTTATGCAGTAATTATATTATCAACGTCAAATTTTCAACGGATTATTACCTTTACTGAATGACCGAGACGAGATGGAACAGACTATGCTCTTTGGTCTGGGCCTATCTTGCTGGCTTCCGAAGTCGTCTAGGAGGCAATTGATCCCAAGCAAGGGCAGAAGGTGCTGAATGAAGGACATATGGGATAGTTTGAAGGGATCCCCTATTTGGATGTTTGTGGCAGCCGCGATAGTAGCGTTACTACTCTGGCAGAACAAAACATTGAATACAGCGGTGCCGGCTGATTATCGGGCCTACATCCCGCTGGTAGCCGTTGCAATAATGGTATTCATGCTCGCCCGGATTGCTGGTACCATCGCTTCGTCCGCCAGTTCGCGTCGGGAGCGGCGGCGCGAACTGGCCCGTATGCGCCTGACTAAGCTGTATCGTCCCATGCTTACTCTGTTCAACGAACAGCATATGACAACATGCTCATCCCCTTTGGCGCCTTATGTCAAAGATCGAGTCAGGAATGCTTGGAAGGCGCTCCGGCGCCGTCGAGGTGGTCTTCAGAAGATGTTAACTGCTTGGCAGGCGCTCGGAGACCGACAAATCTCTACCTCGGCGGAGATGGAATATGGAAGCACCTTTCCTCTTAGTCAGATCAAGACGCTGGTACGCGCGTCTCCCGACTGTGCCGATGGCAAACTACTGAACCTCGTCAGGCAGGCTGATCGTTCGCAATATGAAGATCACCCTCAATATTGCGAAGTAACCGATGCCGAATATGCCCTGGCCGAGCACATCTTTGCGGAGCACGAGCGGTTATCAGCACTGTCCGAACGCTGGTGAAGTAGCAACCTGCAGCGTGTCGTCAGACACAAAGATAAGCCTTTAACATGACGACGATTTTGCAAGGACTTTTGTAACATTTTACCACCCCTCTTCACGGGTGTCTCATGCCGCCGTAAAAGCTTCCGTTTTTGCAGCAACCCGCCAAAATGCCTGCGTCCTCGCCGATTATTTCCCATAATGGTCAGCCCGCTTTCAGCTCAAAGTGACAGCAGGAGCTTGCACGGATTATGTCTGCTTTTCAGAAGTCCAACAGCTTTTCTTATGTCCGGCATGAGGGCGATTGCGGCCGGTCCGTAAACGGCGTTAAAATGATATGGCCAGATGATTTTATATTATACTGCTGACCAACTTCAATATAGCCTAGTGGCGGGAAGAAAAAATGTACGTCTCATTATACGGGGAGCGATCAGACATCAAGCCAGAGGGGGAATATTTTACCATAACTCCGGAAGGGATTTGGCAGCATCAAGAAATTAGCTCACTTTCTCGTGGCATCATGGATGCATTTGAGAGGTTGAACATGAAATCTCTTCAATTGCTGTTTGAATCTGCCGATCAGTTTTGGAATACGTTAGAGGGTTCTGATTTTAATATTATGCATGCTGGGTTAGACCCGGAGGCGTTGTGTAGTCGAGATGAATTTAACAACGCCGTGTTGGGGATAATAGATAACGAAACGAAGCGTCTTTTATATTATTATTCAATTAGGCACTACAACCACGTAGCGCAAAATATAGTTAATCATATTATTGTTAGTCTTGGGGACGCATATGCAGCTCTTGCCGCGCCAAATCTCTATGAAAACGTCCCGCTTGACTTACAGTTGACTGGAGCAGGAGAGACATATCGGAACACCGTTTCGCCTTTAGGTTTCAGGATTTGGACCAATTTTAATTTCTGCATCGAAAAAATTGTGAGCTTCCTTGATTTTAGTACGAAGTATGTCACTGACTTATCAAATATAAAGCCTGGAATGACCTCTTGGAAATCGAAGGCAAGCGATGTTTCATTCGGAAAATGGAAACATGCTCCGTTGGCGAAGGGTACGCCTTTGTGTGAGTTAAGTGACGAACTTCGTTTGATTATGTCTTTGCGCGACGAAACCGTCCACAATGGTACAATTGACCATTTCTCCAGGGTTTATGAGCATGCTTCTGCAGAAAAAGTGGTAAGACGCTTTGTCCTGATGCCTGACTATCAGAGAGGTCGGCTACTTACTGCTGGAGGTCGCAAGCGTTTCTATTCTCAGGACAATCATCTCAACGCTATACTCCCTGATATACTGAGCAAGATTTTCACTGATATATTAACGTCCCTAGACCAGATAGATGACAAGATTACACCAAAGTGGGATGATCTAAAGGCTTATGAAGAGAAATGTCCTGAAATTTTTGCAGCCTTGAAGATAGCTGAAGAAGAAAATGTTTTTATGAAGTTTATTCCAAATGACAAAAAATAATTCTTACCATTATTTGGGTGGCTTTAACTCCTTAGATGATGAGCAATAGACCGTCTTATGCGGGTAGCATGAGGATCCTGCGCTTACTACAGTCGACTATTTTGGGATGGAATAAATTGATTCAGTTTGACTCAATTTTACGGTTGAAATTGTATCAAATTGCGTCCGCCATGCAGAAACATTTTAAGAAGAATGATTGTCCGGGATGAGGGCGACTGCTACCTGTCTGCTCCTGCATCACTGAGCAGACAGGCAGATCAACGGGGGAAACCCGCCTGTCCGCTCCCAGACACAAGCACTCGGAAGCGGACGTGCTGGCCATCAGTCTATTTCTGTGTTTACTCTAGCAAGTAGCTTTCAGCATCGTCACTTTTGACACCCGGTAGGATTTCCACAGTAACATGGCTTGGGATCACGACGAAAATCAATGTCCGTTGGCGGCGATCGATCGTCGCTTGGAAGATGTCCATCGCTTTTGGCATCAGGCCGAACGGGCGTATTTCGAACCTGACGAGTTCCGGGTTGCCATCCAGGCCGCCATTCAAACGGCGCGGCAGGTGTCATTCGTTCTACAAAAGAACAAGGCGCTCATTCCGGATTTCGAAGAATGGTACAAGGGGTGGCAGGCGAAGCTGGCAGCTATTCCGCTCATGCGCTGGATGGTCGAAGCTCGCAATCAGATAGAAAAGCAGGGCGATCTCGAGGCGCACAGTTTTGTGAGTGCCGAGATTGTCGCCTCTCATCTGGACGAAGGCCCCAAGATTCAGGTGCCCGCCACACTTTCGGACGCGCCGCTGGCCTTGGTCAGAAGCATTCCCGATTCTCTGGTCGGCCAGCACATTAAGAAGGACGGCGTGTTGCGTATACGCCGTCGCTGGATAGAGAATTCACTGCCGGACACGGAACTGCTGGATGCGGTGGCGACTGCCTATGGGCATTTATCTGGACTGGTTCGATCGGCGCACGAGCAGATGGGACTGGTCGCACCTGTCTCCACAAACGTGAACACTGGACAGCAATTCGCGGCGGGAGATCAAGAAGGCCGCCTTCCGTGCATGATAGGGCATGAAGACGCCCGCACTCTCGATGTATGGCTTGCGACAGGCAATCCACTAGAATTTGAGGTGCTTCAGAAGAAGCTCGGTCGAGAAGAAATAATGGCGAAGGGGCCAAAGCTCGAAAAGCGATATGGTATCAACCCTTCCACGATGTACTCCGACAGCGGCAAGATACACGACCATGCCCGATCGCTTTTCGCAGCGGCGCGCAGAATGTTCGAGAAGGACGGCTACCACATCACGATTGTCATCCTCCTTCGGAATGGAAAGCCAATCGACTTTCGCGAACTGCGGCCGATAGAGCATGGTCACAAATTTATGATGATGCGGACCTTAGCACAACAGGCTCAAAAGGTCGGTGCAGACGCCGTCGTCATGATCGGCGAAACATGGAGCGCACCGGTGAACCCCGCCAATCCATATATGCGCGCCGTAGACTCTCCGGACAGAAAAGAGTTCTTGACGGCCATCGCCGTCTCAAAGGACGGCGATCCAATCCATCTGAGTGCCGAGATTTTGCGGGATGGCAAAAAGTTCACCCTCACAGATACGATTGAGCATACGAACGGCGCCCACTTCGCCTTCGCTCCGCTCTACGAGGTTTGGAAAAGGCCGGTTCCCGACCATTGGGGTGAGTTGCCGAAGGGCACCGATGGTGTCTGGGAAGCGGGTTAGTTGTCCGGTGCCTTGGGAATGAAGCCAACCCGATCGCCGGGGGCGGCCTCATTTCCAGCAAACCACTCATAGTGTACGGCGGCGGCCACACTGGCGGGCGGCTCCTTGTTCTCTACGATGATGACCTGCACGTCCTTGGTAATTTTGGTGAGCGCCTCCCAGAATGCTGTTTCGACGCCAGAGCTTACGGTACTATCAGAACCCTTTACATCCCTGGCACCCCGCCGCTTATAGCTGGTCAATGGCGAGTCGATGACCACGACCCCCGGATGAGGAAGATTCTTCTTCTGACAGTAGCGAACCAATGCGATCACGAAAGCCGAATACAAGACGGCCCGGAAGCCCTTTCCGTGCGACTGTCGAGCTTGCCCATCGACCTTGATGTCAAAATTCTTCTCATCAAACTCAACGCGACCTTCGCCTTCCCATTTCCATTCCTTGAGAACCGCTTCGATTTCCTTACAGAATGCAAGCAAGGGGGCGCCGGGCAGACTTTCCCACTGCTGCTTGGCTTTGCCCTTACCAGTGTTGCTCTGCTCGATTTCTGCTTTGACCGCGCGCAGAGTTTCGACCTGATCGCTCGTGTTACGGACAGATTCCAACTCCAGTCGCCGCGCATTGAGTCGGCGAAGCTGCGCGGTGCTGTTGGCGGCAGCAGGTTGCAATATGCTGGCAAGCCTGCGTTCGGCCCCCTGATACGCGGCTAGTGCAGTCGCCCTTTCCGCATCGCGCGCTTCGCGCCGCCGCTCCAGGCTACCGATGGCGTCTTCAAGATCCGCACGCTGAGCAAGGATTTTTGCGGCTTCTGCTCTCGCAGCTGCATAGACATCTGCACTGGCCTGAGCGGCCTTATAAACATGCTCTTCGTCCATATTTTGGTCGCAGAGCGGACAAGTGACGGTTTGCAAGCCATCGAAATAATGCGCGCCCTCTGCGACGAAGTCTAAACGATTCAGGTCCGACGTGTAATGCTCACTGAGGAGCTGATATCGCATCAATAACTGATCAATCGCCAAGACTTGCGTATCAACCTTGGTTCTCACTTCTCTCGCGGCATCACGCTCATTCAGCAAGTTAGTGCGTTCCGTTTCGATCGCGGCGAGTTCATCAGAAACTTTGGCGATCGTCTCGTCGATTTTCTCGATAGAATCCTCTGTCTGATCCGTTGGGGTGGCTTGAAGCTGCTGCTCCAATGGCGCTAACAGATCATCGATCAGCGCGATTTGGGCATTCAAACGAGCCGTGACAATCGCCTTCTTTTCACTGGCGACAACGCTGGAGTCGTCTTTGCCAGACAGCATATAGGCGAACATGCGCTTTCGCGCCGTCTCATCAAACCCCGCCCGTCCAAGAACGGGTGACTGCTCTTCGATCACGGAGACTTCGTCGACGATTATCGTCGGCAAGAATGTGCGGATCGTAAGCCGCTGCGTTTTCCCATCGTTATCCTTGCGGAGCATCGCTTCCTTGATGTCCGCGAAAGGAAACAGGACGGATGTTACGTCATCAGCTTTGCTGGTGCCGTGCCGTCGGTATGCGATCGCCTCGCCATCTCCATCGATGGCGTCGATTTGGCAACGATGCGCTTTGAGGTCGCCGCCGGAAAGGCTGCGCACTAATGTGAGATAGTCTCCCGCCGTATTCTGGAACTCGACTTTCAGTTCGTCGTAGGGTGCGGCTTGCGGGATGCGCTTTTTAAGCTCCTCGGCCCCGAAAATATAGTCGAGGCAATGAAGCAGGTAACTTTTGCCGGTGTCGGATTCACCGGCGATGACATTCGGGCCTGGACCGAATTTGACCAACGCTTGTTCAACATTCGGACCCGTGAGGCGTATTTCTCTGATCTGGAGCATTACAGTTCCAGTTCCCTGATCGCGGTAAGACGATCAAATTCAGCGCCCCACCGGCCGACATTTTCGGTCATGTAAGTTTCGAGCATATCGTCCGTGTAGGCCGCAAAGCGTGAAACCACCCAGGTTGCCCGCGCGCGCAACGAAGATGCGTAAGCGGACACGAGCAATTTCAGGAACGCACCTGTGAGTGTCGTAGCGCGATAGCAAATTCCGGTAGGCTCGAAACTCTTCTCGAGAAGCTCTTTCGCGAACATGGTGTCGAGACCCACACGGACGAGTTCGCGCTTTACCAGAAGCTCTCCTCCCCTGAACGGCACGGCGGGGTGAAGGCTCACCGGGCCTCCCTCCACGTCGCCGGAATGGACCAGCAGATAGTCGTAAGACACGAGACGCTGGAGATCGAAAGCCTCGCCTTTGGCTTCCTCAAGTGCGAATAGGAGCCGCATTCCCGACTCCATCGGGGTATTGAATGGTCGCCCCTGATGATGCGACAAGCTCATATGTCGCACCACCGGACCTGACCTTCGTTCGCCATCTGATGGCACATACCCTCTCTGTCGTTCGGAAGAACATGAGGCTCGAGCGCGTGCTTGCTGAGCTGAATCTTCTGCGACGCCTTAACGGTTTCAATCAGCCGCGGGTAGCCGTCAGGCTCGCTAGTATGCCAGTGGTACAGGCCGTCGTGGAACTCCTTCAAAAGCGTATCAAAGAATGTGATGTCAGCCATCTGATCCCGCGCCAGTTCCTTGAGCCCCTCGGCGTGATAAAAGGTCAGGCGCGAGCGATCAAACAATCGGTGATGCTTATCTGAATGTAGGAAGTCGGTTAGATTCGATACGGTTTGGCCAAGATCGGCTGAGATCACTGCCATAAGCTGGGTGACATATTTGTTCTCGCCAGGTGCCACCTCGGACGGCGGTTCGGGCGGCTTCGGGCGATCGATCAACGGCGCGCCGAAAACAGTCAGATGATATTTGGTCTGAGCATGTTCGTTCAGAAGGGTCAGCGGCTGCTTCGCACGGAAAGCCGTGAAAGGGACGCTCTCGATGTGGGCTTTGAGTGCGGCCGTCAGATCAACGGGATCTTTCCGGATTTTGCTCCGGCAATGCTCGTCCCAATTGCCGATGATGAACTTCCGCAGGTCCTCGGGTTTATCCAGAAGGTCCTGAAACGGCGAAGTCACGCCCTTGTGAGTTACGAAGTGATACTCTTTCGGAAAGGAGTAGTCGCCCCGGTGGCTATAAAACAGCACCTTGCCGATCTCTGCCGCTGCTGTGCCCGCACCCAAGGCTGCCCCATAGTGTTTGCACTGATAAAGCGTCCATTTGCGAACCGGGACGGTGTTTGGATCATGCCAAGCGATGACGTCGCGGCCCTTATCGCCTGCGCCCCCTCGCTGCTGAACCTCGACGATTTCGGGTCTTTTCACTGCCAGATAGTCGGTTGCCCATTCCAGGGTGAAGCGCTCGAACTCCGCAGCGCTGAAATTCCCAAGACGATCGAGTGCCGATATTGGCAGCCCGACACCGAGGCCGAGCAAGCGTGCGTTCGCACCCGGCCACGGCGTGGGCGGCTTCAACTCCGATATTTGGCTCACAGTTTGGTCGCTTTTTCTTTTCGTCACATATTCCCTGGACAAACCCTGCCATTGTCAGTCGCCTTTGGCCATAGGCTTGTACTGGGAGCGGCTGCTTTAGCCAGAAGGAGACTCGAAATCTTTTAGTCTGAATCCGGGTCATCCCGACCGCGGCATGTCGCCTGAACGAATGGCCGGTTTCGGGACTTACCTAAATGGCGGCGAACGACCGACATTGAGACACGCCCATTATCTATCATGCGACGCAGCCCGCCAGCCATTCCCTGAGCTTTGACCACCGCCGCCTCCCGCCCTGGTTCCGCACGGCGATGGCAAGCGCCTTCTTCTGCCCCACGAGCACAACGAGCTTCCGCCCCCGTGTGACGCCCGTGTAGAGCAGGTTCCGCGCCAGCATGGCGTAATGCTGCGTCACCAGCGGGATGACCACCGCCGGATATTCCGATCCCTGGCTCTTGTGAATGGTCGTCGCGTAGGCCAGCACCAACTCGTCCAGTTCTCCAAAACCGTAAACGATCTCCCGTCCATCGAATGAAACGGTCAGTTCGCCTTCTTCGATATCGATCCTGTCGATAACGCCAAGATCCCCGTTGAAGACATCTCGGTCATAATCGTTGGTAATCTGCATCACCTTGTCGCCTGGACCGTAGGTCCAGCCGAACCGCCCGACCTTCACCTCGCCTGGCCGACCTCTCACGGGCGGAAGTCGTCGAATTTCATGGCAGTTTCCGGCATATCCCCTATCAGGCCAACCGGACGCTGGGCGTTCTGTCAAAGATGTTCAGCCTTGCCGATCTATGGGGTATCCGCCAGGACGGTGTGAATCCATGCCGGGGCGTCAAACGCTACCGGGAGGAAAGACGGGAGCGTTTCCTCACCAGAGAAGAGTATGCCCGCCTGGGAAAGAGCCTCGACGAGGTCACCGAAGATATGCCCGAAGCGGCACGGGCCATCCGTCTGCTTGCCCTCACGGGTTGCCGGTTACGGGAAATCCAGACACTTCAGTGGGCGCATGTCTGGCTGAATGAAGCGGAACTGCGCCTCCCCGACAGCAAAACCGGAGCGAAAACAGTCCAGTTGGGCACGGCGGCTGTTGACGTCCTGAAGGCCACCCCTCGCCTGCCCGACAATCCCTATGTCATCACCGGACGCAAGGCTGGCGCATATCTCACTGACCTGCAAAAGCCGTGGCGTCGTATCCGCAAGGCGGCAGGCCTGGATGGCGTCAGGCTCCACGATCTCCGTCATTCCTTCGCATCGGATGCCCTGGAGATGGGAGCGGACCTGACAATGATCGGCCGGATGCTGGGCCATAGCGACATCAAGACCACCTCCCGCTACGCCCATCTAAAGCGGGAAAATGTCAAACGCTCGACGGATCAGGTCGCCCAGCGCATTTCATCCGCGCTCACCGATACAAGGATACAGGCCTGAATACCGAAGATACCCAATCAACAGCCTGCCCACCAGTATCGACCCGCATTTTACGTCTCGGAAACAACCAGCACATAGCTGGTGCTTCTGCCTCCTGCTGCCTCCCTGGCCAGAATATCGCGCGATACGAGATCATTGATATCACGCAGGGCTGTATCTGGTGACGTCTTTGCAAGCTTCGCCCATTTGGATGAGGTCAGCTTGCCCTCAAACCCATCGAGCAGACGGTTGAGCATAAGACGTTGCCGGTCATTGATCGATTGTCCGGCCAGATTGTCCCAGAAACGGGCTTTCTGGATGACTTTTCCCAAGACCAGTTCAGCACGATCAAAGGCCCGATCCAGCGCCCCCAGAAACCAGTGCAGCCAGGCCGTGATGTCCATATCCCCCTTCTGGGTAGCCTCAAGGATTGCGTAATAATCCTTCCGTTCCTGCCGGATCTGGGCCGACAGGCTGTAGAAACGCTGCTCTGTTTGTTCCGAACGCGCCAGCATGAGGTCACCGATGGCCCGTGCCATGCGCCCGTTTCCGTCCTCAAACGGATGAATGGTGACAAACCATAGGTGTGCGATGGCTGCCTTCAGCACAGGATCCAGCGCTTGCCCGGCATTGCACCAGTTGAGGAAGACCTGCATCTCTGCGGGTACCCTGCCGGCTGCCGGCGCTTCATAATGAACCTTCTCCCGTCCGACAGGGCCTGACACGACCTGCATCGGGCCGGTTTTGTCGTCACGCCACTCTCCGACCAGAATGCGTGACATGCCGTTTCGGCCAGTGGGAAACAAAGCCGCATGCCAGGCGAACAGCCTATCTTCGGTCAGCGGATCGGCATAATGCCGGGTCGCATCCAGCATCATCTCCACAACGCCTTCGACATCCCGATCCACCGGTGCCAGCGCGCCAATATCCATCCCCAGTCGCCGGGCAATGGAAGAACGCACCTGCTCACGATCGAGGTTTTCGCCCTCGATCTCGCTCGACTTGATGACATCTTCCGTCAGGGTCTGGAGCACGGCTTCCGACCTGAAATCGAAGCCGAGGCTTTCCATACGGCCCAGCAGGCGTCCTTGCCGATGACGCACCGCGGCTAGTTCATGGGAAATGGTGTCCTTGTCCCACTGGAAGCGGGGCCAGTCATCATACTGATAAATGTATCGTGCCATATTCCCTGCACTCCTTGCGGGGAATATGGCACTTAATCACCGCAAACCGCAAGGCTATATCCGCATGATATGCGGTGAATAAATCCATTATTCCTGCACACACTGGTCGAGCGCTTGGCAAAGAAGTTCCCGATACCTTTTCCACCCCTCCCGAAAAGCTGTGCCGCCTTTTGCACACCAGATCGTCTTTCACCCTTCTTCCCGACGGAAAAATGACGGCAATGGGGGTGAGCGGAAAGTGGGCTGTCGGGCGGATTGACCAGAAAAGCTGACATTGACACGCTCGAAATTCGTCACAAATCGATATCCACCTCAGTCGTTCAATAATGATTATGGACTTCCAGAGAAAGGCTGCTCATGGGTATTGCATTAAACTAGAACGACCCTGTCTAAAAAATAGAACAACCGGCGAAGTAAATGCGGCTCAACTCCCAGCAAATCGATCAGTATCTTTCTGGACGCTGCAACGGCTCGATGAACATAGCCCAATAACGCTCGGCACCGCCTTCGAACGACAGTTTGCCATCGCCATTCTGGTCGCGAGAACTCATACCGAGACATTTCAGAAATAGCGACTGTTCGTCAGCTTCGACCGTCATGTTCTCATTAAATGAATTGTTGTAGTTCTCGACGGAACGAGAATAAGCGATGCCTTTTCCCAAATGCGCTCCAAGAGTAATCTTGCATTGGCAGACGATCTTACCATCCCGATATGCGACCGCCGTAAATTGGTTCGCATCAATCCTGCGAAAGGCACCGGTAATGCCGAGGTTACGCTTTTGTATTTCTTCCAGGGAGCCCTCAAAGAATTTGGCAACGAAATCAAAGCCGGCATGAAGAAAGCGATCCTTGTCCAGGTCCGTGAATCTTTTAGTCACGCGCAGGTTGCTGGATCGGGGCAACGAGAACGCTGTGGCCTGAATTGAAGGCCAAGCGGTCACTATCGGCATTGACGATTCAGTCTCAACCTTATTTCTACGGCTTGGCACCCGCTTCGCAGCCTCACGGACTGCCTTCGCTACTTCGAGAAAGGCAGAATCGATATTGGGCCACGTCGTTATGGGTTTACCATCAGTCGGGGTACCTAATAATTTGCCGAACGGGGCCTCGTGCCAGTCGCAGGGCCGAAGGATGACGGGAATAACGATCGCCTCGCCTGCCTCATGCCGCGCCACCGCGCGTTTCATCTCGATATTGTAGCAGTAGTTCGATGCCAGAAAGTCCGCACTAACGAGAAGCAGGATGATATCGTCAGTTTCAATGTGCTGGTCGATTTGCTGGTCGATTTCCTGACCGGCTCCAATGCGCCGGTCGTGCCAAGCATGAATAATGCCTTGGTTCTTCAGGACGGCCAGATGCTTTTCCAATTGATCGCGCAACGCTTCGTCAGCATGACAATACGAAAAAAAAAGGCTCGCCATCCTGTGACCTCCAGTTACGTCAAATTTCTGGCCCAATATATGGCGCTCAGGCAATCAGATATAGAGTATGGAGACGATTTTTCGCTGGAAAGAGCTTGGGTATGGACCGGAATGCGTTGATGGAGTTGGTTACGCTGGCTGAGGTGAAAGTGAACAGAATCGGTACCGCCGGTACTTTCTGCCAAGCTCCTCGGCAGGCTGTCAGCGGGATTCGAGAGGTTCAGGATCAAGATCCACAAACGCTGCGGGAGGCGGTGATCGAGGTCGCCGTGGAGCACGGAGAATCTCGAGATGGCCTCGTCGGCTTACGGCAAGAGACCAGCTATTACCATTTCCAACCTGCCCATAAAGGCGCGCTCTATTTTAATGTCCAGGGCATCAACATACAATACAGCGATGTATATGCTGTTTGCTTAAGCTACCCAGCCCTGAAGATCGGTGATCGCTATTTTAAGCTGGAAGAAGTGGCGCTGTAGGTATGCGAAAGATAGTGGTTTTCGAGAGCCTCAGAACAACGCATCAAGGACTGACATGAGGGTAGGAGTCGCTTGCCTCCGATACGGGCATGGCAGACCGGCAGAAATGGGGGGGGAAAGCAGCCGTTCGCAGCGTCGACGTTTATGTTCGATACCGGCCAAAAGCGGTCGTCCTCGTGGCCAGTCGCCGACGAAGGGGACGGACATTTTGACGGCGGCTTTTACACAACCGAATCATTTAAAAGCTGTGGCTTAATCCGCAGCGCAAAAATCGACCGGTTGTGATACCTGAGCGCTGGCTATCGCTGATAGCGCGCTCCCGATTTCAGCCTCCCAGTCGACCGCGTTTCCGGACTGATCTGTTACTGCGGGAGGAACAGTAGCGGCCCGTGCGTCATCGAAGGTAATAGCCTACGAACGGGCCTTCGGCGTATCAGGCTGATAGCCGAGGAAGTGATCAGTTCGCTCGGTTACGCAATCGCGCAACCGCTGGTCTTGAGCCATTTGGCCTGCTTCCGAGAATGCCTCGTTAACCGATTGGCGCGTCGTCTGCTCTGTAGTTGCCCCCCTTCCGCCGAGAGTCTTCAGACGAGCCGAAAGATCGGCTTCGATGTTACGTCTTACCACGGTATTGGAATCGAGCAGGCACGCTTCTGACGCCTTCTTGACCGAAAAGTCTATTCTATGCTCCCAAGCGTCTCCTCCACCGAACAAAGGCTTAAGTAGAAAGAAAAGGATAGCCAGCAACACAATGCCGGCTAAAATGAAAAACAGCTTACGCATCTTCCGTGCACTCTCAACTGAATGTTTTGGACCGTATTCCATGGCCGCATCCATGGGCGCCGGGTCAGCCAACCGTGTCAGCACATAGTGCCCCGCAGAAAGCTCGTCAGTCCAGTAATTGCCAGACAGACTTACGCCGTCCTCTCCCGGCCGGAGAACCGCAGCACCTTTGTAAGGGGTGGCCGGATTCGGACCGAATGCTTTTGGTTCAACTTGAAAGAGATAATAGAGTACAGCCGCTCCTGACGGCTCGCGCGCCCAGTGCGCGAGGAGCGTATGTGAGTTCGAACCCGGCGCTGCGACCGTCATGTCGATCCCATCCACGCCCTCGACGACGCGGGCAGTTGCAACCAGCTCTCCAGATTGGCCATCCCGGCACCAATTCACGGTCATCGTCCAGCGACCCGCAATCGATTGGAAGCCACCTTGGCTTTCGGAAACCACGCCACTTAGAGGGCGACACCTCCGATCATCGCTCTTAGTCACAGATCTAGTTCCATCTCAGCACCCGACTGGAAAATCGCAACGCCATAAGTCGTTGTTGCGACGCCTGTAGCAAGCACGCCCGGAACTGCGGAGCCGAACAGGGCAGCAGCATATCGCGCACCCCCACCACGTGAACCTCCAAGAACGGCGCCTTGCAAGATCGGGGCTGCAAGATACTGCGACAGTGCTACAACATGCAGCTCGGGCGAGAGGACGTGAAACCCGTCATGATAAAGGCTGCCGGCGCGAGATACCGCTGCCAACATCTCCATCGCCGAACCGTCGATGTTCCGTGTCCGTGCATAATCAGTCCGCAATGATGCTATTGGAAGGATGCTGAGATCGGACGCAACAATGACGCCTACTCCAGCGAAGTCGGCACCTCCGAGCTCACGGACTCTCACGAGAAGAGCGCGCAGTCGCGCAATTAGCATGCCTCCACAATCCCACCCTTTATGACCCAGTCTTCTCGATTCATGCCCTAGCCAAGACAACCGCTGTCGGCCAAGAAAAGTGCGCAGAAAGAATCCCGATTAGCACCTAAGTATTCTTGGCGGCACACTACGAAAAAACTTTACCATTCCTGCCAAAATTTCCGAGCAGCATCAAGATAGGTTTGAAGTTGCTCGGCCCGCCAGGTGACGGGTGAGGTCGGGTGACAGAGATAATAAAGTTCGTTCGCACAAACTAGCTTCGTACGATCGCAGTTGATGATCCAGTTAAGCGCATCCGCGACGGTACTGTTGTAGCTGGTGCCGAACTTGGCGTTGGGAACATTGTAGAGCATCCCCTCCAAAAAATAGGATGGCGCCACCCCGGCTTTGATATACCCTTTGTCAATCATGCTATTGCGCATGTTTTTCAGGATACGAACAACTGGCTTGAACCACTGGTTGGTGTTTTGGTGCTTCGTCGTAGCGTTCCCTGAGTGCTGCTTGGGAAAGTTGATGATCCTGGTACCGTCCGGCGTCCAGAAGCATATGCCGGTATGGAAGTTCTGATCAGCGGAGCTGTTAAACCGCGTGTACCGACGCAACTCCACGCATGGCAACACATCGCAGTCGCGCCTGCCGCCCGATCCTGGGATGAAGACAGCCTTCTTGCCGGGTGTCACTCCGGACCCAAAGCGGTTGGTGAGATGCTGAACCACCTCCTTCTTGAACTGTTCGAAGGTATAGGATGCAGGACTACGTGCGGTATTGTAGGCTATTTTCTCGGCCTCGTTCAGGTTGCCCAAGTCAGTGTAGAAGATCGAGTCCAGCATCATCACGACATCAACATCGCTGTCGGCGTAGATATTGGTATCGTTGCCGTATGAGCCTTGCAGGAAAATATCGAACGAGCGAGAGTTGTAGGGGGCTCCGCTCTCCTGAAGTACGTTGCGGACCGTCTCATAGGTTGTCTTCGATTGTATGATCGAGCCCTGCTTTGCCCAGGTATCGAGCTGTGCCTCCGGTATACTCATATTGTCAGTCCATAAGAAGAGCGTGGAGTTGGTCTTCGACAGCGGCAAATGATTCAACGCCACGTTGCCGAAGGCCATTAAGCTTGTTCAGATCGTGCTCGAACAGATCAGTTGCCATTTCCGGCTTCGTATATTCATTAGAAATACGAACCGTAGGCACCTGGCGGTAGAGAACAGTCCGAAGCTGATCCATCGAGTTCGTATTAATCTCAAGCGTCTTCTGAAGGAGCTGGACACTGAGCAGGTATTTCGCCCAATACATCTTGCTCCAGAACGCCGGTTTGGGTTCAGGGTAGACGCCTACGCCGATGCTTACGACGCGCAGGCACTCCAAAGGCAGTTTCAGTGCTTGGGTCGCGTCGGCGATGGCGTAGAGCGTGGGGTTGTTTGCGCAGTAGCCACCATCCACCAGTTCGATTCTGTCCCCCGCAGCGGTTTCAACGAACTTGCGGTCAAAGAATGGGAACGCCGAGCAGGACGCCTGCACCGCCTCTCGAATGGGAACCCCGAACCCGGGAACGAACGTGCCGATCCTTCCATGCGCTTGAGCCACACTACCTTTGAAGATCATCGGGCGCTCGATTATCCATTTGGTCGTGACGATGCCCACTCCCGTCTTGACGTCGGTGAACATGGCATCGTGAAACACCGTTTCCGCCAGCTCGGCAAGCGCCTTCGATTTCTCTGAAGGTGATTTGCGCTGCATGATGCGAGGGACATGCTCTTTGTATAGCGCGTGGATCTCTTCCACCGAATAGCCGAGTGCAATCAACGCAGCGATGATTGCCCCGGTGCTGGTACCAAATACCAAGTCGAAAGCTTCGTGGAGGGGCTTTCCCAACATAGCTTCGATTTCGCGGAGCACGCCTAGAGTATAGAAGCCTTTTGCTCCACCACCGTCGAGGGTGAGGATACGGTACTTTGCAGGTTTCTCTTTCGCTCCCTCGCCCATAATCCTGTCCATCGATTGCGTTGTCGCCTACATTAGCACGACCTCAACCGGACGAAAGAGGGGCAGCCCAGAAAACGATGCGATGCAATCTCGACGCCCGCAGTTCCTACGGAAATCTGACGGAGATTGTAATTTGCGAGATCTAAACCATGTGCGCTTCGCAGAAGCATAAGACTGCGCTTCGATGTCCGGTATGAGGGCGGATGCCGCCAGTCCGGCCCTATAAATGATCCCATCCAGACGCAGCCGGCTATCTGGAACTGGAATACCGTGCGCCAATCCCAATTTTATTGACAAGAAATGGCAAAGATTGTCATATCTAGGTTAGGAGGCGCCAATGGCAACAATGAACGTATCCCTGCCGGACCCCATGAAGGAATGGGTAGAGGCTCAGGCCAGGACAGGACGCTACAGCAATGCGAGCGACTATGTCCGCGACCTGATCCGGCGTGATCAAGAGGCCCGTGCGACGCATGATGAGATTCAAACCCACATCACGGCCGGACTGCGTAGCGGCGTCGGGACCAGAAGCATGAAGCAGTTGCTGCAGGATGCTCGCGCGGCTGCCGGGACGACGGATGCCGACCTGTAGAAAGACACGGCTTGCCGAAGGCGACATCGTCAACATCTATACGCAGGGCGTGAGGGATTTTGGGCCACGGCAGGCTGAGGTCTACCATGCAGGACTGGCGGACGCGTTCGACCTTATCGCCGCACATCCGCAGCTTGCGCCGGAACGTCACGAATTCGACCCGCCGATACGGCTGCACCGTCATCGGGCTCACCATATCCTCTATCTCATTGACGACGACGGAGTTCTGATCGTCCGCGTGCTGCCCAGACTACGGCGCTGGGAGCGGCTTATGGACACAGACTGACGACGCTGCCACTACACGCCAAACCTGCTTTACCGTTCGCTGGAGACGCCTGTCGTTCCAGCTGCAGATGCTGGCTTTCTGCCCCGCCGCTGTTTCTGGAAGGCCCGATCAGTCTCCATGAAACGCCCGACCATAAGCGGCACCAGCCGGGCCGCATCGGGGATGGCATCTGCCGCCTCACCTACGTTTCCCGAGACCAGTTCAGCATACAGCAGCAGGTCACGATGTATCTCTGCGGGCAGCTCGATCGTCAGCTTGACCGGCCGACTGTCAGGAATGGCGCTGATACGAAGTTTTGTCATGGCACGGCTCCTTCATTTGGATGCCAAGGTTTCAGGACCAGATCGCGATTGACGATCAACGTGAACGGCAGGCCGGGCCGGTCAGTCAAGGTGGGCTGAACATCCATGCTTCGGTCGATCAGGCGGTTTCCCACCATGGAAAATCCGTTACTGGCGCCGCTGCGGATCGCCTGAAGCAGGTTGTCCTCACCCCATGATGTCCCGGCTTCAGACCCGACGCTCAGCATGGTCGTCACCAGTGCAGCCCTGAAAAGCTGGCCCCAGTGCTGGTCCACCAAATCCTTGAGCCCGGTCTGGCCGATCGCATCGGCGCCCGGGATCCTGTCGAGCACAATGCTCTCACCATCGGGACGGATGAGACGGGTCCAGATCACCTGCGTGCGCTGCTGCCCGAAAGAGACGCTGCTGTTATAGGTGCCGAAAAGTGTACTGCCCTGCGGGACAAGCAGGTAGCGCCCGGTCGGGCTGTCATAGACGTTCTGCGTCACATGCCCGATCAGTTGCCCCGGCAGGTCCGAACTGACTTTCGAGTTGAGCGCGCCTGCGATGACTGTTCCCGCCTGAATAACGTATGGGGAAACAGGCTGCGTCAGGCGATCCGGGCTGATCGTGACGCGATCAGGCTGTCCTGCCAGAAAGGCACGGTTGGCGGCCTGCCGATCATTTGTGCCCGCAGACGCAGCCGGAGTGCTATTCCCAGCAGTGGGCGACGCAAGAGCAGACACGCTGTCCTGCCGCCCTGCATCCTGCGTCTGCACGAACAGCTTGCTGGCGATGGCTGCCTCGACTTCCTGTTCGGCGCGCCGGTCACCCATACCGGAAACCGGTCCGGCCCTGCCTTCCTGCTGCGCCTTCAGGATCGGTTTGCCCAGATCATCCCGACCGCTTTCCACCTGCATCACCGCACGGATCCATTCCGGTGGCAGGGCGACACGCAGGGCGGCCTGACGGACCAGCCCGTCGATATCCTGCGCACAGGCGAGACGTGCCGGAAACATCAGCGACGCTGCCAGTCCCGTGCAGCACAGCCGGAACAACATGGAGCGGGCACACACACGGGAGCTACTGCCCTTTTGCCCTGTTCCTGCAGTCAGGGGCATCATTCGCGGCCTCCCTGACGTTTCTGCGGGCGGCTCCAGACGAGTTGCCAGACCCGTCCACCACGGCCCGACTGGAACAGGGTCGCGCGTACGCCCTGTGCCAGCGACGGGTCATCAAGCACCACGACGATGTATTCGCCAGCCCGTTCGCCGGTGCGTGTCCAGCCCGCGCCGACTTCGGGGCCGTCGCTGCCATCACCAAGATGGATGCGATAATCGGGCGCGTTGCCACCTTCCGGCGTCTCGATGCGCACCAGTGTCAGTTCGGCATCCAGCGAGAGTGTGCGCAGGCGTCCGGAAAAACCGTCTGCCGTGCGCGTGAAGAGTCCGATCTGGGCCATGTCAGTGATCCTGCAAAAAGCGTGGCGAAGAAAGGCCGGCGGCAGGCACGGAATCTGCGGCAACCCATAGCGGGGTCGCGCGCCCGATCACGCTGCTGACCCGAAGCGGACCGAAATACCGGCCGTCCAGACTGCGGGGTTCGTGCGTGTTCATCACAAAGATTTCGCGCGCATCGAGACGGTGACAGCCCTGCCAGACAGGCAATGGACGCCCGCGATGATCAGTGGTCAGTGCCTCGCCGACACCCAGTCCATCGACGAC
Organism: Gluconacetobacter entanii; assembly: GCF_013155425.1. Taxonomy (NCBI): domain Bacteria; kingdom Pseudomonadati; phylum Pseudomonadota; class Alphaproteobacteria; order Acetobacterales; family Acetobacteraceae; genus Gluconacetobacter; species Gluconacetobacter entanii. The sequence continues at coordinate 22,073 of NZ_JABJWD010000019.1, forward strand.
GATATGACTTCCCGTGCGACAGACCGTCTGTCCGCCAATCGCCGCCACCGGTTTGAGCAACGGCACGCCACGCGGCAGATAGTCACCACGCGCCAGCCTGTCCGCATCGCCTTCCGGCACCCGTATGGGGTGCCCGCACGATATCGATGCAGCAGGCTGCCGCGCCGCACTCCGCCTGTGTCCAGCGCAGCAGGGCGAACACGGCGCCCGGCGCAAAACACAGACGGCGGCGATAACGATCGATCGGTTGCGTTTCCAGCGCATGACCGCCGCCGCCAGGGCCGGTGATGAAATCACCCTGCCGAACTTCGGCAAGTTCAAGGTGAAAGAAGTCGCCGCCCGCGAAGGCCGCAACCCGGCCACGGGTGCGACCATCAGCCGCAGGCGCTGTTTGACCACGGCCGGTGCGACGAAGAACGCTGCGGCGATTTCCTCTTCGGACATGCCTTTCTCCAGCATGTCACGGAAGGCGCGAAACTGATCCAGCGGGTGCAGGGCCACGCGCTGGACGTTTTCGGCCAAGGAATCATCTTCGGCAAAAATGGCCGATCCGGCCTCGCACACGACGCACGGCACCGAGGCAGTCTTCGCGAGCTTCTTCTGCTTCACCAGCAGTTCGAGGGCACGGAAGCGTCGTCCGCCGGCAGGCACCTCATAGGTACCGGTCTCGGCCCCGGTATCGTCGAGAACGGGGCGAACATTCAGGCTTTGCAGCAGTCCGCGGCGCTCGATGTCGCGGGCCAGTTCCCCGATCGACAGACCGGACTTCACACGCCGGACGTTGGACTGGGACAGCACCAGCCGGTTGAACGGGATGTCGCGGGACGAACTCAGGGTGATTTTGGGAATAGCGGTCGCCATGGCGAAACACTCCATGACGGGCGGACAGGAGACTCTCTCCCATCCTCTCAACCCGTCACGAAAATCAGCGCAGCCCTCTGACTCTGAAGGCCCCAGACCCACCCAAAATCCGCAACCTTTTCCCGGCAGGAAACGACGGCAATGGGGGGAGAGCAGAATGTCGGTTATCGGAAAGCGATAACCGAAAGCAGCCCTTCTCTGCGCTGATGTTCCTGACGGCTACCGACCATTGTCGCTCGCACAGCAGTCGATTTTTCGTTCTCAGAGGTGGCCCGTCAGCTTTCCTATTCTGGATGCTCAAGACTGGATTGCTTTGGTCAAGCAATCTGCGAAGGCAAACTTAAAGCTCTGCTTCAGCGCGGAAGATTGAATACCCGCCCTGAAGTTAAGCCACTTTCCGGATCCCACCAGATACGCTTCAGATGAGATATGACGTCCTGATAGAGATGAACGATCAGTTCAGGATAAATTGGATTGAGCACAATGTCCGTATTTCGTTCAAGATTCCGTTGTTTGCGTAATACGTAGATTTCATCGATCTGTGAAAGCTCCGGAAGCGCGCGATCCAACTTCAGAAATTCTGATGCCACGATGTAACGGCAATAAGGCGTCGCTTTTTTTATTCGTTCAGCCGTCCCCGCGCACTCGTCAAGCATATTTCGCTCAAGATACCGTTTGCACTCGATTGCTACAGCTGGGACCACCAACTTGTCGCTTCGTGTAAACGTCGAGCCTTCAGCCTGAATAGATAGCGTGACGCACGCCCCGAGAACAAAATCGTGATCCTTTTCGCGCAGCGTAAACTCGGGTGCCTCGACGAGCGCATGCACATCGCGGGGATTGAATATCAAACCAATGAAGCTCGATGCAGGGCGTCGCAGCAAATCTTGTCCAATGTCCGTAGACACATTAGCAAACAGATAGCCTAGGAATTCTTCCAGGATTGAAGGTTGCAGTCCTTCTTGAGCGCTATTCGCCCGTGCATCTAGGGTCGGTTCGACAGCATTTTTATAATCGTTGAGTAGGCCCGTAAGCGCGATGATGTCAGCCTCATCACGACCATCCACGGCCAAGCTCGCAGCCTTCCACGCCTCGTATCGTTCAAGAACGGGGACCAGTTTGGCATCCTTGGCTGCCTTTCGTGCGAGGCGGGCCCCATGCGTATAGACCTGTGGTTCAGACATTGATCAGCCTTCCACTAGCTAGCCGGTCATAGACATGACGCTTCGATAGATCGGCCTTCGCGACATAGTAATGCACGTCTTCAGCAAATTTTTCGAACACATCCGGGCAGTACTCCGCTTTCGAGCGTCTTGCATTGTGCCGCATTTGCTTTCGTAAAACGTATATCTCGTCTATCGAGCCCGAGTAGTTTCGATTGCGCGAGTAATCCAGCGTTTCGGTCACTAGGAAATAGCGAGACGATGGAAATGTCCGCTTTAAACGCTCCGCCGAAAAATCAAGCCCGTTCAGTTTGTTAATATCGATATTGGTTTTTGCTTCTACGGCGATTAATGGCACGACGAACTCAAATTCACGATCTTCAAGCAGGATGCGGTCGGTACGCAAGCCGATGCAAAGGTCTTGGTTCTTGCGGCGCACAGTCCAACCGCCTTCGCGATACCCGCTGAGAGTTACATCAACGATTGAGTCTCGTGTCGAGAAGAGCGGATTAATGCTTGAGCGGGTGAGTCTATGAAAGAGTAGTCGCACTAGGAACTCTGGAAGCAGCGAGGAAGCAAAGTCGCTACGCCAGTTAAAAAAACTGTCAGACCTCTCAACATCTTTGATAATATCCGTGTAAAGATTCAGCGCTTGCACTGAAGCAGCAAGCCAGCCAGGCGTGCATTCACCCCACGCCAGCGCATCGAGAAAACTAGCGTAGGCCTCCTCGACCTGCGCAAGATACTCCAAGACAATCGGCTTCTTCGCTATCCGTCGCTTGTGAGCAAGGTTGCTCGCGTGACTGAGAAACTTGCTGTCAATCATCGGGCGACAAGCACCGGGCGTTTTTGCCCTGCTGTGGCGATGGCAATCAGCTTCTCACCGAGCGCGCGAGCGAGGAGTGGCGGCACCGAGTTGCCGATCTGATTATACTGGCTCAGATTAGCTTCATCACTACGCCCTTCTTTGTCGAGTAGCTTCTTGCTCATCAGCGTCCGCTTGCCCTTGAACAGGTATCGGTCCGGAAATGTCATTAACCTTGCAGCTTCACGAGCTGTGAGATTACGATTTTGAACAGGGTGAATGTAATTGGATTGAAAGTTCGCCGTGATGCAAAGGCTGGGAATATCGCCAATTAGCCGCTGATTGTTCGATTTGTAGACTGTCACGCCCTCAGTGCTGCGGTAGCTGGAGCTGCCCGGCGGAATAGTCTGGAATCGCCGTACGATCCGGGTCGTATGGCTCATCGCGACATGATTGGTTACGCCCGTCGAGCCTGCCCGCATAGAAGACTGATACGCGCTGAACGGCAACGAGGTGTAAGGTTGCAGACCCTCTGCACCCTGACCAGCCTCAAGGGCAGGAAGGTCCGAGATTGCCTCCAAACAGCTTCGGGGTTTATTAGCAGCTCCCACACCGAATGTTGGAACAGGAGTAGGGTCATCCGTCCAACTCCCCAGCATTGCGACGACAAAAATGCGTGAGCGTAGCGACGGCACTCCGTAATTGGTGGCTTGGAGTGTAAGCAGCGCCGGCTCGTAACCCAAGTTCTTCAACCGCTCAAAGGTGAAGGGCAACGCTCGAACTCCCGGCCGCAACTGGGCGGTACGGAAGCCAGCGACATTTTCCATCAGCACCATCAGCGGCCGAACTTCCTCGACCACGTTCAGATACGCCTCGACCAAGGTGTTTTGAAATGGCACCTCGCCAAATTGCCGCCGCCCTGCCACCGAAAACCCTTGGCAGGGCGGACCACCTGCTACAAGATCGATTTCACCACGCAATGCCCGCAGATCCCCGCGAACGATATTGCGCACGTCGCCTCGCAACAGGTGAGTATCCGGATGGTTGTGCGCGTAGGTATCCGCAGCCCACGCATCTACTTCATTGGCGAGGATGACGTCTATTCCTGCATCCTCGAGGCCAAGCGAAAGGCCTCCACAACCGGCAAATAAGTCGAGCGCCTTAAGCTGCATTACGCAATCCGATACCAATGCAAGCGACCCGCAATTGTTCAGCGACTGCTTTGGCCAACAGCGGCGGCACAGCGTTCCCGACTTGCATGCGCTGGTCTAGGTGCATGTCGTCGAGCAATCCTTTTTTTAAGCACAGGCTCCTTGAGAGCACCGCGCGCTTTCCCTTCATTACGAAATGGTCAGGGAACGACTGAATACGCATCAGTTCGCGCACCGTGAAATTACGATGGAAATAAGGATGGATAAAATTTGTGTGCGATGACGCGACAATAGTGCTGCATGGGGCATCAGGACGTTGACGCCGACTGTTTTGAGCATAAGTTTTTCCTTGAAGCCCATTTCGTCCCTTGGGCTTCAACTCAACATCAACTGAAGCCTCCCCTTCTCCAAAGCCGATCGCCTTGAAACGTTCTACAATGCGGGCAGTGTGCCGCATCGGCTCATGAAAGCTAGGAGCATTGCCCTTGTGATCAGAGCGCATCAAATCTTGGTAAGCGTTTTTTGGGGGGGAAACATAGCCCTCCCCCCCCGATTCGGGGAGATCAGATATCGCGTCCCACAAACTGATTGGCTCCAGAGAAGCTGGGCGTGGCCAGCTGAAGCGTGTGAGCAACTGCTGAGAAGCCGCACCAAGGATAAAAAGACGCTCGCGATTTTGCGGCACCCCAAATCGGGCCGCCTGAAGCAGCTTTAAGTCGGAGCAATAGCCAATCGCCGCGATTTCCTCCTCGATCACATCGATAACTGGACGACCTTCGGCGGTCTTAGTCGCAAGCAAACCAGCGACGTTCTCTACGAGAAAAAACGCGGGACGCAGGACCGAAACCCAACGAAGAAACTCACGAAACAATGAATTACGTGGATCCCGGGGATCCCGATTAACAATATTACTATGCGAAAAGCCTTGGCAGGGTGGCCCTCCCACAATCACCAAAGGCTTCTCGGTTAACAATTTAGCAATCTGCTTATCCGAGAAGTCCGACACACTGTCAGTAAAAACCTTTGATTCCTTGAAGTTTACTTGAAACGTCTCTGCCGCCCATTTGTCAACTTCGATCGCAGCGCGCACTTTGAACCCCGCCAGTTCCATTCCAAGCGCAAGCCCCCCAGCACCAGCGAATAGGTCTACGGTAGTTAGGCGCATGGTGTCTGTTTTGCCTCCTTGTCGAACTTATCTGAAGGGCACAATATTCGAAGCGTATGCCTCTGAGAATCCCCTCTTTGGTATTTGGTACGAAGTCGGCGAGTAGCACGCGCCGAAACCAAGTCCATGGAAGCCCTTAGATTTTCTCTTCCACACGGCCTCTTTGCCTGATGCATCCTCTACCCCAAACATTACTCGTGAAAGGGAACTGTCCAGACTGTCCCTAACACAGTCTATCGCGGTTCGCCTAACAATGTCGGCTTTCTGGCAACTACCATCAGCACTTCGATGTCTGCCTTGAGGCGTAAGCAGACATCATGAACTTGGATTATCCTTCTTACACAACATTCAATGGAAATTCCGGGCCTTCACAATGATATTTTCGGCAGACCTGCCCTGATCGAAGTCTGGAGGTATCTGCGACGACCGGTTCCCCACATCGGCCAGCAGATGGGAGAGATCCACAATCTCACGCGTCACGAGATGTACCACCTTCCCTTCCTTCTGCAGCCGCCCCACAACCCCCAGCATCTGGCCTGACAGGACCACCCGGCGGAAACGCTCGAACATATCGGGCCAGATAATCACGTTGATCGCCGCCGTTTCGTCCTCCAACGTCATGAACACCACGCCCTCGGCCGAACCAGGCCGCTGGCGGACCAGCACCAGCCCAGCCACCGACAGGCTGCTCCTGTCCCGGGCCTCCAGGGCCTGCCGGCACGTCACCATCCCGCGTTCGATGAGATCAGGGCGCAGGAACGCCACGGGATGATCCCGCAGGGTCAGGCCGGTGCGGTTGTAATCGCGTGCGACCTCGGCCCCGTCGCGCATGGGCTGGAGCAGCACGTCGGGTTCTTCTGCTTCACGCACGACGGCGGCTGCGGCAAACAGCGGCAGGGGTTCGTCACGTAATGCCTTGATGGCCCACAGCGCCTCACGCCGGGCAAGACCCAGCCCCGGCCGGAAGGCGTCCGCCTCGGCCAGATGGGTCAGGGCCGTTCCCTTCACCCCTGCCCTACGCCACAGATCGTCGACCGAGGTAAAGGGCCGGTCGCCCCGCGCTGCCACGATGCGGGCCGCATCCTCATTGGCCAGCCCTTTCACAAGATTCATGCCCAGACGGACGGCAAACAGCCCGTCATCCCGCTCCGGGCCTTCAAGCGTGCTGTCCCAGCGCGAGGCGTTGACGCAGATCGGCCGGATCTCGACCCCGTGCTCGCGGGCGTCGCGCACAAGCTGGGCCGGGGCGTAGAATCCCATGGGCTGGCTGTTCAGGAGTGCTGCCAGAAACACATCCGGATGGGTGCATTTCATCCAGGATGACGAATAGGCCAGAATGGCGAAGCTGGCTGCATGGCTTTCGGGAAAGCCGTAACTGCCAAACCCCTCAAGCTGCTGGAAGATGCGTTCGGCAAAGGTCTCGGGATAACCCCGTGCCGTCATCCCCTCGATCAGGCGCGTGCGGAAACGCGAGACCGTGCCGGTATTCTTGAACGTCGCCATGGCCCGGCGCAACTGATCAGCTTCAGATGCCGAAAACCCGGCGCAGACCATGGCCACCTGCATCACCTGTTCCTGAAACAGCGGAATGCCCAGCGTCTTCCTGAGCACCTTTTCGAGTTCCGGCGTCGGGTAGATTTCCTTTTCCTGCCCGGCCCGCCGGCGCAGATAGGGATGCACCATGTCGCCCTGGATGGGGCCGGGCCGGACGATGGCCACCTCGATCACCAGATCATAGAACACCCGGGGCCTGAGACGCGGCAGCATGGACATCTGGGCGCGGGATTCGATCTGGAACACCCCGATCGTGTCGGCCTTGCGGATCATGGCGTAGGTGCGCGGATCCTCGGCCGGGATGGTCTGTAGCGTGTAATGCTGTCCCTTGTGTTCGGCCAGAAGGTCCAGCCCTTTCTTCATGCAGGTCAGCATGCCCAGGGCCAGCACATCGACCTTCATGAATTTCAGGACGTCGATATCGTCCTTGTCCCATTCGATGATCTGGCGAGCGTCCATGGCCGCCGGTTCGATCGGTACCAGCGCATCCAGCCGGTCACGGGTCAGGACAAACCCGCCGGGATGCTGCGACAGGTGACGCGGCACGCCGATCAGGCAGCGCGCCAGATCCAGCGTCAGCCGGATGCGCCGGTCGGACAGGTCGATCCCCGTTTCATTCAGCGCGCCCTCATCCAGCTTCCGCCCCCAGCCCCAGATCTGGCCGGACAGGGTGCGGATCAGGTCTTCGGGCAGGCCCATGACCTTGCCGACATCGCGCAGCGCGCCCTTGGCGCGATAGCACGTAACCACCGCCGTAAGGGCGGCGTGATTACGGCCATAATGACCGTAAATCCACTGGATGACCTGCTCCCGGCGCGCATGCTCAAAATCCACGTCGATATCGGGCGGCTCGCGGCGCTCTTCGGAGACGAAGCGTTCGAAAAGCAGCGACGTCCGTGCCGGATCGATGGCGGTAATGCCCAGCACATAGCAGACAGCAGAATTGGCCGCCGATCCCCGCCCCTGGCACAGGATGCCCTGCGATCGGGCGTAACGGACGATGCTGTGCACGGTGAGGAAATACGGCGCGTAATCCATGCGCCCGATCAGGGCGAGTTCATGGCTGAGGGTTTTCCTGACCTCGGGCGGAATGCCTTCGGGATAGGCCGTTGCCGCCCCTTCCCAGGTCAGGGCTTCGAGCGCCTGCTGCGGCGTCTGGCCGGGGACGGAGACCTCGTCTGGATACTGGTAGGCCAGGTCATCAAGGCTGAAGCGGCAGCGTTCCACGATCTCCATGGTCCGGGCCACCGCTTCGGGATAGCGGCTGAACAGCCGGGCCATTTCCGCGGGCGGCTTGAGGTAACGGTCCGCATGGCGCTCGCGGGCAAAGCCGGCTTCGTCGATGGTGGTGTGGTTGCGGATGCAGGTCACCACATCCTGCAGGATGCGCCGGTCATGGGTGTGGAACAGCACGTCATTGGTCACGACCGCTGGCACCCGTGCCTGATGGGCCAGGTTCGCCAGCTCATACAGCCGCATCTGGTCATTAGGCCGGCGCCGCAGGGTCAGCGCCATATAGGCCCGGTCGGCAAAGGCGTCCTGCAGCTTGCGCAGATGCAGGGCGCAGGCGTCATCCGCCGTGTCCGGGAGCAGGATTATAAGGAAGCCCTCTCCCCATGCCACCAGATCCTCCCAGAGCAGACGGCATTTCCCCTTCCCGGCCCGCGCCTTGCCAAGGCTCAGCAGTCGGCACAGGCGACCATAGGCGGCCCGGTCCGTCGGGTAGACCAGCACGGGCGCGAAATCGGCGAGGTCGAGACGGCAGCCCACGACCAGGCGGATGCCGGTCTCTTTGGCCGCGACATGGGCCTGCACCATGCCTGCCAGGGAATTGCGATCGCAGATGCCCAGTGCTTCGATGCCAAGGGCCTTCGCCTGTTCGAACAGTTCAATCGGTGAGGATGCGCCGCGCAGGAACGAGAAATAACTCGTCACCTGCAGTTCGGCGTATGGCATGCTCATTCAAAGAGACCGTGCAGGAACCAGCCCTGCGAACCGGTCTCGCCATGTTCGCCATCCCCGGTCCGGTAAACCCAGAATGTCTCGCCGCTGGTATCTTCCACCCGGAAATAGTCCCGCACGGTGGTCAGTTCCGCATCGCCCTTCCACCATTCGCCAAAGACCCGCTCGGGGCCATCAGCGCATCTGATCCGGCGGCGGATGCCACGCCAGACGAAGAAGACCGGCGGATGGTCGGGCAACACCGCCATGGTCTGGATCGGCTCGGGACGGGGCAGCAGGCGGGTGGGGCGTGGCCAGTGATCCGGCCACTCCTTTCCGTCCTCGGCTGCAAGGGCGGGCACGCGGCAGACGGCTCGCTCTGGCACGTCGCTTTCCACCGGGGCGAAGCGATACAGGGCCTGTGTGCCGACGCGGTTGGCCAGGGTATCGATCAGGTCGGAGACGTCGGCCTCTTCCTCCTCGATCAGGGCGGATACACCCTGGCGGTGGAGGATCGGCTCGGCCAGCGAAGCCGTCAGCACCATGCGCTCGATCCCGAAGCCCGGATCGATGGTCTCGATCCTGTCACAGAGCAGACGGGTCAGGCGTCTGACGTCCCGCACCGGCATGGCCGTGGCCAGCCCATGGAGGCCATCGATGATATCCGCTGGCAGGCGCAGTGCCTCAATGGGCAGGTCGGCAATCGCTGCCGCCGTCTTACCGGGCGGCACGAGGGTGATGCGTCCCCGGCCATAGCGCGCCAGCGCATGGGCGGCACCCCACGTATCGGCAATCGCGGCCCGGGCCGTAATCCCGGACTCCTTCAGGCGTGTGACCATGTTCTCCAGCATGACGGCCTCGCCCCCATGCAGGTGATCGGCACCGGTCGTATCCAGCACGATGCCGTCTGGCGGATCGGGGGCCACGATGGGGGCGATGCGGTGCTGGAACCACAGCGCCAGCCGCTCCAGCCCTGCCCGGTCACCGTCCGGGTCGGCATCCATGATGAGCAGATCGGGATGGAGCGCCTGCGCTTTCGCGACAGGCGTGCCGGGACGCAGGCCCAACCTGCGGGCAGCGAGGTCGACCGACAGCACGACCCGTCGCCGCCCTTCCCGTCCGGCCAGCACCAATGGGCACTCAGGCGCGGGCGCGTTGGTTCCCAGCCGCTTCCTGAGCCGGTCTGTCGGCCAGAGCGGCAGGTAGAGCGAGACGACACGGCGCCAGTCTCCCTTTGGCATCACAGGCCTCCACTTCAAAATCGGCGCATTCGCCCGCGCGGGCACGGATGAGTTCCAGCAGCCAGCGGGACCGGCCGACGCCGGGGACCGGCAGCGGCACGGATGGCAGGACCGAGACCCGCCACCGGGTGACCGAAGCGGTAGGCTGGCCGAAATCGGCCGCATCCGTCTGTCGCCGCCAGCGTCGTATGGCGATGCCCAGCGCGCCGGATGTCTCGGCCGCCAGCTGTAGGCGGCGTGAGGCGGTCATGGACAGGCGGGCGACCTCGGCGACAACCGCGCCCAGCCCCTGATGGCGCAATGCCTCCTCGAAACAGGCCAGGACATCGACGTCCGAACTGGCCGCGACGTAAATGGTCCGTCGCGCCGACAGTCCGACCTGCTGCAGTGCCGGGGCGTACAGGTCCTGACGGGTGGCGATCCACAGCACCTTGCCCCGTGTCCGCGCTGCGATCCCGGCGGAAAACAGGCCGGATGCTGCTGCATTCAGGGCGTCATGGCCACCGCCTGCGACCTCATGCAGCGCGCCCAGCGCCAGCCCCCCGTCCGGCAGACGACCGTCAATCTCGGGCATGCCGAAGGGCAGCACGCCCCGCCTGCGTCGACCCTGGCCTTCGAGGCGGCTGACCTGTGCTCTCAGCGCCTCCAGCGCGGGACGGGGTTCGGGTGCGGGCATGGGGTCGGACAGTCCATTCGGGTGTTTCTGGTATGGAATCAGCGATTGTGTTCATTATTTGTTCTGGTGCGGTGACGAATGTCAACCCGTTTCGGAAAAGCGACTGTGATCCGGACGCGGGCACAGGCCTGCCGTCCGATCCAGGCTCAATGAAAACTGTCTGGATTGCAGGGGTTTATCAGGAACAGTCCGGCCATCCCCTTCGTGCAGGGTGGATACCATCCGGCAGAGCACCCATATCCGGACTCGCGAAAGGAAGGCGTGATGTGCAACCTCTATGCGATGACCAGCAGCCAGCAGGCGATCCGGGAGGCGGCCAGGGTCATGACCGACCGCACCGGCAATCTCCAGCCCCTGCCCGAGATCTGGCCCAACACTCTGGCGCCCATCGTGCGGAACGCGCAGGACGGGCGTGAACTGGTCATGGCGCGTTGGGGCATGCCCACGCCGCCGGGCTACCTGAAAGGCCACAGGGTCGATCGGGGTGTGACCAATATCCGCAATCCGACCTCGACCTGGTGGAAGCGCTGGGAAGGTGTCGCGCATCGCTGCCTGGTGCCGCTCACGGCCTTTTGCGAACCGGAGCGCCTGCCGGATGGGACCAGCAGGCCCGTCTGGTTTGCCCGCAGCGATGGGGAACCGCTGACTTTCTTCGCGGGAATCTGGTGCCAGTGGACGTCAGTACGAAAACTGGCGGATGGCGAGACGACGGACGACCTGTTCAGCTTCCTGACCACCACCGCTAATCAGGAGGTCGGTGCCATTCATCCGAAAGCCATGCCGGTCATCCTGACCCGGCCGGAAGAACTGGATCTGTGGATGATGGGGCCCTTGGACGATGCGCTACAACTACAGCACCCCCTGCCCGACAACGTCCTAAAGATGGTACATGCTCCCCCGGTAGGCAGTTATTAAATGACGCCTTTGGGGGGAGAACGGAAGGTCGGCTTTGGGCTAAGATAAAGCAAATACCTGACTCTCTATCAACGAGATAGGAGTCTGAACTCTATTGAAGGAAGCTCTTCCTTGCGTTCGTTATAATTCCATTTTATCATATTAATGTTTTATAGGTTTTTGCGAACATTATGATTTGGATAATCAAGGCATGCGAATAGAAGTGCATTATGATTGGGAAAGATCTGCTCATGCCGGAGCATATGGCATGTTTCAAATTGAATCAGTAAGAAATGCTGATACTGGCGAAGATTTGACCAATGAAATTGACGTGGGACTACATTTCAATGGCGACGAACCCGAGGCGGTTATTAGATATTTAAGGAAAATATTTGGAGAAAGCACAACAATTGTACATCCATCAGAAGATGACGATTCAGACTGGCCGTATAAATAAACAGACTATTGGCTTGAAATAATGATATATTCATTTCTTATTATTGTAGTAATATCTCTTATAATATATATTGATATATTAAGTACATCCAGAAATGGAAAATATAATTATAAAAAATTAAATAAATATGGTTTATTATTTGCAATATCGATTTGTTTTATTCCTATAATTTTCTGGGGTTATTTTGCAACGGACCCTAACAAGGTAATGAAATTATTCACAAATCTACCAAATAATAGACCAGAAGATGCCAATTCTTTTTCCATCAGTGGCACTTGGGGCGATTCTTTTGGAGCTATAAATTCTCTCTTTACAATTCTTGGATTTGCGTCTGTTGTTATAACCATTATTCTTCAAATAAAAATAAACGGGGAACAAAACGATAGCGATTACAATAAAAATTTTGAGCAAAGAGTATATGAAAATATAAAATTACTCAGGGAGATAAAATCTGATATAGTTATTTTTTATGGCCGTCCCGATCGAAGAACGAAATTGGTAGGGTTTGAAGCCATTCATAGACTATGCCACGAATATGGTGATAAATTATCAGAATTCAAGCGTAGATACCATGGACCCTTCAATGCAGATTCTGTAAATAATTTTTATATGGAAATATACCCGAACGTTGAAAGTAGTTTTGGGGCATTTTTTCGAACCTTGTATTTTATTCTTGATGAAATCAAAAATGATGAACGAATATCTCCCATGAATAAATTTAGATATGGTAGATTAATTAGAGCGCAGCTTTCTGAGAATGATATTTCTTTGATCGCTCTCAATGGATTATCGTCCATATCAAAAGATATGGGTGAATTAATAATATACTTTAGACTTCTGAAGTATCATAAAAAGGATAGTATTTTATTTAATACGATAAAGGAATTCTATCCTTTAGAATCTTGGTCAAGTCGCGACTAATAGAAAATATTATAATAAATAATATGAATTACCACTTTATTTTCAAAAGGAGAATTTAAGGCAATTTATTATACCGAATGACTGAGTTAAGATTATTCAAATATTCTTGGTGTCCGTCCAAGATCATTTTGAATTTTAGAAACCATCTGTGATTCCATGTCGGCAGCCCCAATTTGGAGAGGCCGCTTGATGTGGACGATTGAAAATCGCGTCTGGTATGACCGTAGCAAACTCCGCTATCCCAGCGACCCGGCTGACGAGGAATGGTCGCTGATCGAGACGATGATCCCCCATGCGAAGCTGGGCGGTAACAAGCGGACCGTGAACGTGCGCGAGGTCATGAACGGTCTGATGTATATTCTGAGCACCGGGTGCCAGTGGCACGCGATCCCGAAAGATCTGCCGCCACGCAGCACGATGAACTATTATTTCTGCCGCTGGCAGTATGAGGGTACACTCGAGCGGTTGCGCCATGCCCTTTACGTGCTCTGCCGCGAACAGGTGCGTCGCGCACACCGGCCCCACAGCGGCCATTATTGACAGTCAGAGCTTCAAAAGTGCCGAAAAAGGGTTGCCGGATCGACCCGTCTGGCTTCGACAGTGGCAAAAAGATTAAGGACAAGAAGCGGCATATCCTCGTCGATACACAGGGACTTCTGATGGCCGCCATCGTGCATGCGGCTGATATCCAGGGCCGCGACGGCGGCGTCATGCTGATGGCAACATTGTTCGGGCTGTATCCGTTCCTTCTAAAACTCTACGCCGACGCTGGCTATTAGGGGTCGAAGTTCCAGCAGGGACTGGCCCATGCCTGCCGCACTGTGGACGTCGAGATCGGGCGACGATGCGATGCCCGAAAGTTCGTGGTGTTGCTGCCCAAGCCTTGGGTTGTAGAACGCACCATCGCCTGGCAGAACCGTTACCGACGCCTGAGCAAGGATTGGGAGTGCCTCAACCAGAACGCACTCGCTTTCCTTCAATGAGCATCAGTCCGGGTGATGCTCAGAAGACTCTGTAATCATAAGCAGGATCTTGGACGGATTCTTATAGACGGCCAAGATGAAGGCGTCTGCCTCCTGTCCGCTTCCGGCCCGGTCCCTTCAAATGCGGTTGTTCTGCATAGCGCCAAAAACGCGGTCTATCGTGGTTCACCTAAAAACGTCGGCTTTCGGGCAAGCGCCACCATCACTTTGGTGTCTGACTTGAGGCGATTACTGACTGTCTGCTTTCTGCTCCACTCGAGCAGAAAGTCTGATACGCGCTTTCTTACCTTTCTATCGCCCTACACCTTCATATGGGCAATGCGTCTCCACAAAACGCAGCAATCAGCCAAGCTTCACCGACAGTTCGACGTCTCCATCAAACGGCAGCGAGAGATACCCGGCGCCCGGAGAACGCACCCGCGACAGATAATCCGGACTATAATCGGCATTGTCCGCGACAATCATCGCGCCAGGGCGCAGCCTGCTTTCCAGCAGCGTAAGAATATCAGGATAAAGCGGCTTGGCACCGTCGAGCAGCACAAGGTCGATGGTCTCGGGCAGATTGGTGGCGAGCGTAGTCAGGGCATCCCCCTCTCGTATTTCCACAAGATCGGCCAGCCCGGCTTCTTCAACGTGCTGCCGCGCACGGACGACCTTGGACGGTTCAAACTCGGTGGTAATCAGCCTGCCACCGCCATTGTCGCGCAGAGCGGCAGCAAGATGGATCGTCGAGATCCCGAAGGATGTTCCGAATTCCACAATACCCTGCGCCTGCATGGCGCGGGCCAGCATGTAAAGAAGCGTGCCTGTTTCGCGTGAGACGGGAAGCCACAGGTCTTTTGCGAGACCGTAGAATTGCACATAGTCAGCCCGGCTGCCGACCAGACGCTGCAACTCCTCTGGGGCCAAGTTAGAAACAGCAGGGCTCGTGGCGGCGTCCGCCTCGGCGAACAGCCGGTCGAGCAGCGGAGCAACAGGTGAACTCATCAGAGTGGGAGCTTTATCAGGGGTCATGATGTGATCTCTGTTCCGTAACGGAGGTTGCTGCGCTTTACCTTGCGCACGCCGCTAAAATACGATTGATTCATCGCGTTTTCTATTCGCATTCCCCGGAACACCATGACCGATCGCCGCAACCCGAGGATTTCCGTCCGCAAACAGCCAGGCCAGGCGCGTTCGGCCGCACTTGTCGCCACGATTCTGGAAGCGGCTGTTCGTGTTCTGGCCGAGGAAGGCGCTACGCGTTTCACCACGGCCCGTGTGGCGGAGAAAGCCGGCGTCAGCATCGGTTCGCTCTATCAGTATTTCCCCAACAAGGCCGCCATCCTGTTCCGGCTCCAGACCGACGAATGGCGGGAGACGACCGCGATGCTGCGCGATACGCTTGAAGATGCCGGCAAACCACCGCTGGCGCGTTTGCGAGTACTGACCCATGCTTTCATCCGTTCGGAATGCGCGGAAGCATCCGTCCGTATAGCACTCGACGATGCTGCCCCCCTCTACCGGGATGCACCGGAAGCCGCAGAAGTGCGACAGGCGGGGAATGACATCCTCCAGCGCTTTATGCGCGAGGTCCTGCCGAACGCCACGAACGATGAGCGCACCCTGGCAGGTGACCTCATCAGAACGACTTTCGGTGCGGTCGGCAAGGCGTTCTCGGAAACACCCCGAAGCGACGTGGAAATCGCAGCCTATGCCGATGCCATGGCCGATATGTTCGAAGCGTATCTGCTCCGCCTCTCCGGAAGCATCTGATCGGAATCTGTCATCCGGGTGTCGGCCGCTCTAAGTGCGCTAGACCACCTTCGGCTCAGTCAGAAGACATCCCAGCTTACATTCACACACATGT
>NZ_JABJWD010000145.1:0-14503 GCF_013155425.1 Gluconacetobacter entanii
GGGGGCCGGACGCATCTCCAGCGAGGCCGGGTCCGGCGCGCCCGGCCGGGTCCCCGATGTGGCCGGGGCGGACGCGACCGGGTGCGTCTCGAACATGGGGGCCGCAGGGGCCGCGGGCGCGGCAGGGGGCGCCTGCACCGGGGCGGAGGGCGCGGTACGCATCTCCAACGACGCGGGATCCGGCGCGGACGTGGCAGGGCGCATTTCCAGCGAGGCCGGGTCAAGGGCGGCGGTGCGCGTCGCCTGCGATGACGGGGCGGGGGCCGGGGTGCCGTCCCCCCAGTCCGTCGCATCGTCACCCGCCATGCCCGCGGATGCGGACTGCGCCCATGCCGCAACCGGCGTGCACACCAGCACGCCCGCCACGCCCACGCCGCCGACCGCCATGCCGCCCATCGCCATGCCCCACAGGGCCGTTGCCCCCAGCAGGGTGGCGCACCTGCGCGGCGCACGCCCGCGGGGCGTGGGGGAAAGCCGGGGCACGACAGGCCCCGGCACGGTTGCACGATGCTGCATCATATCCCTGCCCACGGGTCCGTTGGCCCGCACGTCAATGCACACGCGAGGTATAGGAGACATATCCCAACCCCGCCGAAAGCAGTCCGCAGGCGCACACCAGCGCCAGCGCGCCACGGTTGCGTGCCACGGTGCCGGCCCGTCCTTCGTAATCAAGGAAGGTCCGTTCCACGAAAACATAACTCAGCAGCCCCACCAGCAGGGCCACCACCAGCACGCCCGCCATCGTCAGGCCCGCCACCTGGAACATCAGCAGGTAATTCGCCAGCACGATCACCGGCCAGTGCCACAGGTACACCGAATAGGAAATCACCCCCAGCGGCGACACCGGCCCCAGCGTCACGCGCGCCACGTCCGTATGCGGCAGCATGATGATGGCCACCACCGCAAGGCAGGGAAACACCACCCCCCATGACGGGCAGGCATAATCGCGCGCATAGAACACGCACGCCCCCACCAGCACGCACAGCGCCAGCGCATAGGCCACGTTGGCCACCGCGCGCGGCAGGCGCGGGCGCGGCAGCATCCAGATCAGCGTGCCCAGCGCGAATTCCCACATGCGGTCGGTGATGCGGTAGTACCCCTGCCCGTCCCCCGCAAGATGGTCATGCAGGCTGCATCCCGCCGACACGGCAAGGATGCCAAGCAGCGCATACAGCCGCCAGCGCACGCGCGGCAGCATGACCGCGACGACAAAGATGACGGCATAGAACTGCATCTCCAGCGACAGCGACCAGGTGTGCAGGAACGGATAGGCCAGGGCCTGCCCCTCGAAATAGCCGACATGCCCCGCCGCCCAGATGTTCGACAGGTACACCAGCGCATAGGCGCCATTGAGCGCGATGTCGGCGCGATCGCTCTGCAGCACCCACCACAGCATCCCCGCAGAAATCACCGCCACCATGCACAACAGCGCGGGCAACAGGCGGTACAGCCGCCGGCAGGCAAAGCGCGCGGGCTGGAACGGGTCCTGCATCAGTGCCGAGCGCCCCATGAAATAGCCCGAGATGACGACAAAGATGTCCACGCCGACAAACCCGCCCGACAGCCATCCCGCATGCATCAGCACCACCGCCGCAACCGCCAGCGCGCGCAGTCCGTCGATGTCACGGCGACGGTCGCGGGGAAAGAACTCCTCGCGCAGTCCGTCGCGCCATTTGCGTCTGGCGGGCATGATGGCGGTCATCTGTTGCATCGGCCTGTGTTGCACATGGGGAGGATCACATGGGGCGCGGAAATGGAGTAGCGGGGACGACGCCGGTACTCAGGGCGTCGCGGGGGGGCCGCCGGGGGCCGCATCCTTCAGCTTTTCAAGATCCGGCAGGGTGGCGCGGATGATCGCATCCCCCCATGCGCGGTAACTCGCGGTGGTGGCGTGGATGCCATCGGTGGTGCTGATGCTCCCCCTGGGCATCAGTTGCGTGCCATCGACATAGGTGCATGGCGGCGAGGCATCGGCCCTCAGCAGGCCCGCCAGTTCCTGCGCGCGCTGGTCGGTCTTGCCATAGCGGGGGCTGTACTGCCCCCATGTCGGCCCGACCCAGATGCACGCCGTACCGCCAAGCGCATCGGTCAGGGTCTTCACCTGTTCCTCCAGCCAACTGGCGGAAACGGCCTTCTGCCCATAGGCCCCCATCGTATCGCCAAGGATGACCATGACGGCGTCGGGATGCCATTTCTGGATCAGGCCGCCGATCTGCGGCGGGGCGGCGGGCTTCATGTCGGCGGGCTTCACCGGTTCGTCGCCGATGCGCTGCGTCGCGCCACAGCCGTTGTTGGGCGTGGGCACGACCCAGTCCGCCGCCGTGGACGAACACACCGCATAGGTCACGACCTTCGCCCCCTGGCGGGAAAATTCGTCCGGCAGCACCGACAGGAGCGAATCCTTGAAGGCAACATGGCTGTCCCCGATGATCAGCAGCGTCAGGCCAGCAAGAAGTGCGCTCATCTTTCAGTAAACTCCCTCAACGTATTTCCATGCCATGGCGCGTCACGTGCGCGCCGGCATGCCGGATCGATGCAGGCACGCGCGTCACCCGTGGCGCACGCCGCCGGGAACATGCCACCGGGGGCATGTTCCCGGGGACACGCCGGCCCCCGGCATCGCACGGCGCGCGCAATGCACCAGTCCTAGTGCCCTGCGTCAGGCGTGTCCTTGATCTGGTTGCCTTCTTCAAGGCGCCTGCGGGCACGGCGGCGCAGCAGCCTTACGGCCGCGGAAGCCACAAGCCCCGCACCGACCAGCCCCAGCACATACAGCGTGAGCGGACGTGTCCCCAGATACCAGTCCAGCCACATCCACCACGGCAGCGACCCCATGGTGAAGGTCGGCGCGGTGCGGTAACTCGTCAGCCTGTCGCCATTGCGCAGCACGAGGTCACCCTGGATGCGCGGCACGTCCGCCTTGCTGCGCAGGCCCATGACAAGGTCATGCATGCGGCCGGGCGTATCCCCCATCAGGGCGACGACCGAACGGTCCGAACGGTACGGCGACTGCGCCCCGATCAGGACACCCGCCCCGGCGATCGGCGCGTTCAGGTTGGCCTGCACCCCGTCCTGCAACCCGGCATGGTCATGGTCCTGGAACAGGTACCAGATCCCCTGCAGGCCCATATGCTGGCCCACGCGGATATGCCCGTCCGACAGTTCATAGGGGGAGCGCGCAAGCAGTTCCGCGAACTTCGGCGCGTCGCCCGCCGTCGCCAGCACGACAATGTCACCCTGCGGCGGATGGTCCGCCAGTTCGCTCACG
Organism: Gluconacetobacter entanii; assembly: GCF_013155425.1. Classification (NCBI taxonomy): domain Bacteria; kingdom Pseudomonadati; phylum Pseudomonadota; class Alphaproteobacteria; order Acetobacterales; family Acetobacteraceae; genus Gluconacetobacter; species Gluconacetobacter entanii. Next base: position 3,269 of record NZ_JABJWD010000145.1, read on the forward strand.
TCCTCCACCTGCACGCCCGACGCCGGATACCACGTCGTCGAACCGAAGAAGCCCATCAGGTCCATGAACGTCCCCGCCGTGCCCACATCAAGGTGGTGCGGCACGACGACCGTCGTCTCCGACAGGTCCGCCATGCGCGAGAACGGGAACGCGGCCTCCGCGAAGTAGGACAGGTTCGGCAGCCGTGCGAAATGGTAGCCACGGCGGAAATCCATCCACGAATCGGAATCGACGCTCATGTGGATGTCATCGGGGGTGCGGCGGCACACGCCACGGTCGATCGGGCGGGCGTCAAAGCTGAATTTCAACTGGTTCTGCCCGAACAGGAGCCATGACGGCAGGGCGGCGGCATGTTCGACCGCGCCCGCGTGCTGGTTGACCAGCCGTTCCGACCATGCCTGCCACAGGCTTGGCGGCTTGAGCGTGAAGCTGTCGAGGTAGTTGTTGTTCAGGTGGACATCCAGGCGCGACGTCTCCAGGTCCACGACCGGCCCGCCGGGCGTACGCACCCACAGGTCGATGGGATAGGGACGGTTGCGCCACGAATACAGGTCGGGCGGCAGGTGGAACGGCAGCGCCATGACCGGCGGCGCGAACCCCCCGCCCTGCAGGTCGCTTGCGGCGACAAGCTCGCCAAAGCGTACCGGGCGGTCCGTGGGGACAAAGGCGGGCGCGTCATACGGGCGGCGCGGCTGCAGCGTCACGTCATCGACCACCTTCGTCGCCACCGCGCCCAGCGTATCGGGGGAGAACGCCAGCACGCGGGCCGCGACCTCCACCTCCTGCGCGTTGCGGCCGGTAATGACCAGGATCGTGCCCAGCCGGTCATTGGGGTTTTCGACTTCCGACAGGGTCGGGCCGGTCGGCCGCGTGCCGCGCGTGTCGATGGGCAGGTTTTCCCCGATCGCGACCGCATTGCCCGATGCCGGGATGGTGGTGGAGACGGGGAAGGACGCGGTGCGGAAATCCGCCAGCTTGCCAAACCACGACGCCACCAGCGCCGACGCCTTGAGCATGCCGTGCGCATCCGGGTTGGGCATGACCACCGGCACGCGCAGCGGCGTGCGCAGGTTCGGGTCATAGAACGGCGCGGGCAGGTACGACAGCTTGCGGTCGGGCGCGATGCGCGTCGTCGTCAGCGTGACGGTGGACAGGTCGGAGATGCGCGCCCACAGCACCTCGTTGTAAAGGTCGTTGCAGTCGCGGCGGTATTCCCCGGCAAAGTGGAAGTTCAGCTTGTTGTCGCCGGTGAAATACAGCGGGTCGATATCAAAGCTGACCGGACCGAAGCGCGGATGTTCGGGATCGACGCGGATCGTGCCGACATACTGTTCATTGAGCGTGACGCTCACCGCGCTGGCCTCCGGCAGGAGGGAGGGCGACAGCGCCCCCGTCAGCGTGATGCGCGCGCGCGTCACCACCCGGTTGGCGGGCACGATGACATCCAGGCCCTGCAGCGGCGAAAACCCGCGCAGCGTCAGCGGCCCGGTCGCAAGGCCAAGGTCGCGGAATGTAGAGGTGCGCGTGATTTCCCCATCCGCGACGCGCGCGGCATCCGCCGGGTCGATCGGCGGGGCGGACGCATCCGCGGGCAGCGCGCCGGTATTGGTGTCGCCAAACGGCGCGGCGGGCGACACGCCGGTCCGTTCGGACAGGCGCGCGCGCAACTGCTGCGTCGCAGGCCCGGCCGGAAGCTGCACCGCGGTGGCAGGGGGCACCTGTTCCCCGGCAGAGGCCGGCGCAAGCTGCGGGGCCGTCGGCAGCGTGCCCGGCGGCGGCTGCAACGGTGGCTGCGTGGGCGGCGGCGGTGCCGTCGGCACCGTCGGGACCTCCGCCTGTCCGCCCGGGGCGGGCGTGGCGGGGGAAGGAGCCTGCGCAAGCGAAGGCGCGCTGGCGGCCGACAGGCCCATCAGCACGAGAAGCGAGGCCGTGGCGCCGCGGCGGGCGCCCCGTCGGACGGGTTTCAGCACGAGGCTCTTTTTCTCCAGTTTTTCTTCTTTGACGTGTTCGGCTTCCTCCAGCGGCGCTTCCTGCGGGGCCTGCCAGCGGAAAAGTTTCTGGCCACGGCGGAACAGGCCGCCGATGCTGCGCAGGACCATCAGGAAACTGCGCAGCGGGCGGTCGGGCTGGAAATCGGCCCAGTTGGCCCACGCATCGCAGCGGCCAAACATGAACTCGACGATCTGGCGCTCCACCTCAAGGTCATCGACACACCATTGCAGGTGCAGCGTGCCCGGCTTGGAAAACAGGATCAGCGCGGGGATGCGCACGTCGATGCCGTCCTTCCTGTCCTGGTACAGCATCGTGATGCGCGTCTGTGTCGGCAGGGCGTGTTCCGTCGAAAGCCGCGCCGCGATCCCGCCAAGGGAGATGTCGCTGGTATGGGCGTGGTAATGGTGCCCTTCCTCGTCCACCAGCGTGATCGGCAGGTTGGCGCGCACGCGCGGCTTGTGCCGGATCTGGCGGGTTTCGCGCCCCACCGCGATGGAGGCAAGGACGATGATGAGGCTGACGGCCACCCACAGCGTATTGAGCGCGAAGGACTGCAGCGCCAGCCTGTCATGATATTCCCACAGCATCCCGCCGATCCCGCGCACGAGCGCAACGGCGAGGATCCCGGCAAGGATGACATTGGGATAGACCGCGTTGAGGTCGAAATATTCGTTCTGCAGCAGGCCGCCCTTGTCCGTGACGTTGAACTCCCCCTTGCGCGGGTTCAGCAGCGTCATGATCGTCACCCGCACCAGGAACAGCGCCAGCGTCGTCTCGTAGATCTCGCTCCAGAAGGAATAGCGCCACCGCCCCTCCACCCGCGACAGGGTGGCGATGGAGTGGAAGACATGCGGGAAGGCATAGACCAGGATCGCATAGGGCGAGGCCGCGATGATGTTCTGCCCCAGGAACAGGAACGCCAGCGGGGAGGCCAGGAAGATCAGGCGCGGGATCGCGAACAGGAAGTGCGACATCGCGGAGAGGTAGCAAAGCCGCTGCTGCCAGTGCAGGCCGGGGCCAAGCAGCGGGTTGTCGAGCCGCATGATCTGCAGCATCCCGCGCGCCCAGCGTACGCGCTGGCCGATATGCAACATCAGGCGTTCGGTCGAAAGCCCGGCGGCCAGCGGTTCGCGCAGGTAGGCGGTGTGCCATCCCTCGCGCTGCATCTTCAGCGCGGTGTGCGCATCCTCCGTCACCGTCTCGGTCGCGAACCCGCCGATGCCCAGCACCGCCGAACGGCGGATCGCGGCGCACGAGCCGCAGAAGAACGTTGCGTCCCAGAAATCATTGCCATCCTGCACCAGGCCATAGAACATGTTGCCTTCCGGCGGGACATGCTGCCCGGAGGCGAGGTTGCGCTGGAACGGGTCGGGGGAATAGAAATGATGCGGCGTCTGCAGCAGCGCGAGCTTCGGATCGGCCATCATCCAGCCGATCGTCTTCTTCAGGAAGCCGCGCGTGGGAATGTGGTCGCAGTCGAAGATGACGACATATTCCCCCTCCGTCACGCGCAGGGCGTGGTTGAGGTTGCCGGCCTTGGCGTGGTTGTTCTGGTCGCGGATGATGTAGCCCGCGCCCGCCTCCATCGCGAAGGCGTGGAAGCTTTTGCGGCGCCCGTCATCAAGGATATAGACGTTGAGCTTGTCCTCCGGCCAGTCGATGGCCAGCGCGCCGAGCACGGTGGAACGCACGAGGGAGAGTTCCTCGTTATAGGACGGCACGTACACATCGACCACGGGCCAGTCGGCGGTGTCGGGCGGCAGCGGCAGCGGCTTGCGGTCCAGCGGCCATGACATCTGGAAATAGCTGAGGCACAGCGTCATCAGCGCATAGAGTTCCGCCAGCACCAGCAGCAGCGACAGCACCGCCTGCAATGGCGAGTGCAGTTCCAGCGTCGTGGTCAGGCGCCACACCATGTAGCGCAGCGACACCAGCAGCGAGAGCATCATCAGGAAGCACGTGATCCCCCGCCCCTTGCGCCCCTTGAGCACAAAGAACAGGAGGAGCGTCCCGCACGAGACGAGCGCCTGGCTGTTGGTTGACATCGTGACGCCGCCGACCATCAGCATCAGGAAAACCCCGACGGCGATCATCACGAAAGGGGAAAAGGTGGAAACGATGGGGGAGTTTACAAACTGCTCAAGACGCAGGCGTTTCAGGATATCCCTGTACATCATCGTCCCGTACATCGTTTCGGAATTCCAATAAAACGGGACATGCCCGACCGTCCGGCCCTTCCGGCGACGTGCCCGCACGTCCCCGATTTCCGCAAGACAGCCGGGTCCGTCCCGACATCCATGTCATTAGCCAACAGCTTCCATGCCGCAATCACGCCATGGCCCGGCATCGCCCCCTGTCGGGACAGGTCTGACAGGCCCTCATATCCGTCCTGATTTCAGGCACTTATGAACACTGTTAATATTGCCTTAAAAAAGCATCTACCGGCCACCCCATAACGTGTCAAGCAACTTAATGACCCTGCGGGTGGCAAAACGGGTTCGTGGCCATCATGTCGACATAATCCGATTCCATACGGTACAGTACCGTTTCCAGAACCGGACAGGTTAAAACACCATACACCATTCGCACGTAATATTGTGACAACAAGGAATTATTTCCTGATTTTTCCCCTGTCCCCCGCATGGACTTCCGGGCTTTCGGCATGCTTTAAGAATATATGACTTACACCATGGGACTATAATTCATACCACACATACTTTCCCCTTTTCGTGCCGGCGCCCTCCCCCCGGCGACGAATCAGGATGCGCGGTATGATACCCCCCAGCAGGGATGCATGGCATGTCACAGATCAAACCTGATCATTTTTCACACTGAGATTTCGGGAATGGCTGGGTACCGTTTACATCACTCCTCCTGCGGGCAGGTTCTGCGCCACCATGCCATTGTGGCAAACATGGCGCGGCCCATGCGTTACACGATTCCCCGCAGCAAGATCGCACAAAGCCATGGATATGCAAGAATCTGATATCAGAAATGCAATATCTGACATGAACCAGCCCCCTTCATGGCCCCGCCCCATGGCGCGCCCCTATCACAAGGGCAACGTGGCCGAGGACCTGCGCCTGGCCACGCTGCGCATCCTGCAGAACGAACGGCTGGAGGACCTGTCGGTCCGCCGCCTGACGCGGGAGGTCCGGGTCGCGCCCGCCAATTTCTACAACCACTATGCGTCGCTCAACATGCTGCTGGTGGAGATCGCGGCCGACTGCCTGGATGATTTTTCCGACATGATCGGCCATATCGCCCACCGCTCCGCCAGCCGCCATGACGCGCTGAAACGCACGGTCACGCATTATGTGGAGTTCGCATGCCGCCATACGCAGCTTTACCGCATGATGTTCGGCTACCTGACCGACACGGCGCAGCACCCGCGCTATAGCCGTGCGGCGCAACGCACCTTCAACCGCCTGCGCGACCTGATGGAGGCGGAGGAATTCCCCTGCGCCGAATCGGCGGACTGCGCCACCGCCCCCGCGGGGGAGGGTGTCGCGCATACCGGATACTGCATCTTCGCCATGAGCCACGGCCTCGCGGGGATGATCGCCGAAGGGCACATCCCGCTGGAACAGCAGCGCGAGGACAGCATCCGCACCTTCGTCGCGCAGATCCTCGACCTGTTCACGACCAACCGCCTGATGCAGGGGCATGCGCCAGCGGGCATGCTGGCCGCCCGCGACGTCGCCCGCCCCGATGGGCCGTGCTGATACGGGACGGGCGGGGGGCATGTTACAGCATTCGTGGCGACAGATAGGGATGTCTGCACACAAATGCTTTACAAACCTGTAACAATAATGGTTATTCATAAAAAATAGTTTGAATTATTAATGTATTTTTTAGGAATCTTTAAATAAAAATACATAAATTATTGACACGATGCATGTGTGATGCTGTTATCCCCATGCCTGTTTCGTGCCGACATCGCGTGTCCGCCCCTTCGTAACGCCCGCAGGGGCCGCCATGATGGAACGCCCCATCCGTGCCGCGCCCTGACCCGCAGCGCATGACGGCCACAAGAGACAGGCTGACGAGAGGCGGTCCCAACGGCCTGCTTCCCCCTTTCACCGGCAGAAGAAGACAGCATCGCGATGCCCACGACCCCCTTCACCTCCCCGGCGGCGCACAACGGGATACCGTCCTTTCCCCCGATGCCTGACCGCCTGTGCCGCGACATCGTGGACTTCTGCAACAAGCACCACACCACCTGCCGGGAGACGCGCTTTCGCCCCCGCAACGTCATCATCGAGGAAAGTGCCACCGCGCATTACACCTTCCTTGTGCGCCACGGGACGGTGAAGCTGTCGAAATCCATGCCCAACGGCCGCAGCCAGATCGTCGGCTTTGTCGGCAGCGGGCATATCCTGGGCACCAGTTCGCAGGAACTCTACATGTTCCAGGCGGAGGCGATCTCCGATGTCACGGTCAACAGGCTGAGCCGCACGATGTTCGAGGATATCCTCGTCAACGCGCCGGATATCCTGTCGCGCCTGCTGGAGGAGACGACATCGCAACTGGTGATGATACAGGAACGCCTGCTGGCGCTGGGGCGCAAGACCGCGCGTGAAAAGCTGGCCGGTTTCCTGCTGAGGGAGGCGACGCGCAATAATGGCAGCGACATCCACCTGCCGTTCTCGCTACAGATGTCGCGCGCGGACATTGCGGATTACCTCGGCCTGTCCACGGAAACCGTGTCGCGACTGATGAGCGTCTTTCACCAGGAAAAGATGATCCACCGCTCCCGCCAGGTCATCCAGCTACTGGCCCCGTCGCGCCTTGCCGCGATGTCCTGCACGATCCTGTAAGGGCGCCCGCCCGCCCTGCCCTGCCCCCTGCGGCCGATATGGCCGGCACGGACCTGTGCGCCCATGCCCGCAACAGGCCGACAGGGCACATACCGCGCAGGAGAACACCGGGCGGAACATCCGCCGGAACAAACCGGGAAATGGCGCGGACCACCCCCGACAATCCCCACACCCGACAAACTATACACAAAGTTATCCACAGACCTTTCCGGAAATCTGTGAGCATCCTGCATGGGCGGCCTTCTGCGGCGATTCTGAAAAATGGCGGAAAACCGCCAAGGAATCGCATACCGATCCAAAAGGGGAACGGTTATATGACCAAGCAGGCCAAGATACGAGTCCTGTTTGCCAAAAAGAATCCACACCCGCCGCGCACGTCCCCGGATGCCTGCAACGACTCGTGAAGCAAGCTATGTCCACCCCTTTCATGCGGGCATCTTTCCACGCCCCGGACACACCATCATGATGGCGGCCGCGCCATGTCGCGGACCTGTGGAGAAAGGTGCGCCACGCGGACCACGTACTCCCCGGCGGGACGTTCCGGGTCATGGACCGCCCGCGCCAGGTCGCGCGTGATGCGTGCCGCCACCCCCGTACGGTAATGCAGCGGGTCCCAGAAACTGTCGCGCACGTCGGCGATGGGGCCGGGAATGTCGAAATCGACCACGATGGCGTTGGGCACATGGTCCATGTCCGCGACGATGCGCGCGCGGCACTGCGCGATGGCCATGGCGCGGGCGGGACCTGCATGCTGCTTCATTTCCCGCGCGACGGGGGGAAACCAGACGATCTTGAGCGTATCGGCCGGGATGCGCGCCAGCAGGCGCGGCAGCAGCGCGAGCGAGGGCGCGGCCGCCACCCGCGACGTGGGGGATGCGACCGGCGTGGCCGACAGCCACAGCGCGAAATTGGCGCTGACCCGCGCACGGTCATAGGTCGCGTCATCGGGGACGAAGCTCTGGTATCCGTCCGCCCCGGCATGGTCGGCCTTCAGCCCAAGCTGGTAAAGCGCCTGGTTCGCGGCCTCCTGCAACGCATACAGGTCGAGCATATGGCCGTACCGTTGCCATGGCGGCGCGGAATAGACCCATTCCGGCCACTGCTCATGCGGTCCGCGCGCGGCGTCATCGCCCGACAGGCACCATACATGGTCAAGATCGAGCATGACGACCCGCGGGGCGGCATGGGCCAGCATGAACACCTCGAGCAGCCGGTCCTGTTCCCATGCGGTGGCGTTGTTCATGGCAAGGTTGACGAAGCGCGCGCCAAACAGCGGCCCCATCATGTCCGGCCGGATCAGGCGCGCGGTGGAGGTGCCGAGCATGGCCGCATCGAACCGCCCGTCGCGCGCCAGCGCCCCCATGGTGTAACGCGCGTTGCCCCCCGTCGGCACGCGCGACAGCGGCAGGTGCACCGGCAGGACATTCCACGCATCCATGCCGGCGATGAAGGCGAACACCACCCCCACCCCCGACAGCCCCACGGCCAGCAGCGTAAGCGCGAAGGCGCGCCATGTCCGGGGCATGGAGGATGGCGTCGTCGTCATGCCTGTCCCGTGGCTGTGGTGAATATGGGGCTTTCTACCGCCGCGCCTGTGTCCGCGCAAATATGGCGAAAGTAATAAAAGTCTTGGGGTGCCGGATTTTTCCAGAAAGACGGCGTCTTTCGAAGCTTTTTGAAAAAAGCTTCACCAAAAACTCCTGAATGTTTTTGGGGGCGCACACCACACCTGTTGTCACAAGGCTGGCGGCGTGGCCGCACAATCGGGCATCCTGCCCGCATGACGCGCATGCAGATGCGCATGACAGAAGGAAACACGCGATGAATGAAGACGTCAGTCACAGCTTTGGCGATTCGCGCCTGCGCGCCACGGTGGCGCTGCATGGGGCGGAACTGTGCGCGCTGCATGACGAACTTGCGGGGTGCGACCTGCTGTGGAACGCCGGGGACGCGTGGAAACGCCACTCCCCCGTGCTGTTCCCCATTGTCGGGCGGCTTGACAACGACACGGCGCTGTTCGACGGAAAACCCTACCGCATCACGCAGCACGGCTTCGCCCGCGACATGGATTTCCGCTGGATCGAACGCAATGCCGATGGCTGCGTGCTCGAACTTGCCGACAATGAGCAGACGCGCGCGCTGTTCCCGTTCGCCTTCCGGCTGAAGATCGCCTACCGCATCGCCAATGGCGCGCTGGAGGTGGATTACCGCGTCATCAATCCCGACCCCACGCGCACGCTGTCCGCCTCGCTCGGCGCGCATCCGGCCTTTGTCTGGCCGCTGCGCCCCGACGTGCCCAAGGATGCGCACATCATCGAATTCGACCAGCCCGAACCCGAAAAGGTGCGCCGCGTCGCAGGCGGCCTGCTGTCGCCCGACCTGTTCCCCACCCCCATCGTGGGACGTGAACTCGCCCTGTCGGAAAGCCTGTTCGCAAAGGATGCGCTGATCCTCGACCATCCCGCCAGCCACGGCCTGACCTACCGCATCCCCAACGGGCCGGGCCTGCGCTTCACATGGAAGGGCTTTCGCCAGCTTGGCCTGTGGATGAAGCCGGGTGCCGACTTCCTGTGCATCGAGCCGTGGTACGGCATGAGCAGCCCGCAGGATTTCAGGGGCGAATTCGCCACCAAGCCTGGCCTGTTCCACCTGCCGCCCGGACAGGAATGGCACGCGAGATGGAACGTCGCCCCGGTCTGAAACCGCCCCCGGCGGCGCCTGCGGGACAAGCATTGCAAAAACATCATGGGACAGGGGAAAACGCTGCGAAAATATCATATTGCCAGCAGCGAAATACGGCGTAGCGTCCGCCTCAGGAGCAGCTTGCGGCAATCGTGCCCGCCAAGGCTCATGGAAACGCTCAGATGAGTACTTTTCACCTTGTCCCCGCAACCGGCCTTCCCCCCGGCACGCAGGAAACCCGCCAGGCAACCGCAGGTCTGTTCGCCTGGTTCGCCGCCGCGTTCCGCCGTCGCGGCATGACGGAACTCGCGACGCTCAACAGCGTCGCGGTGCCGATGTCGGTCCGCACGGCCATCGAAGCCCCGATTCGCGGCTGAGGCTCCGGCCTGTCGCGCCCCCGGCCCCCGCGATCGGGAAAGGGGCGCGATAAAGCGCATCGGGGATAATGCTTTTCCATGCCCATGATGCCATAATGTGTGGCGGCGCAGCGATGCGCCGCCACATCTGTTTGCGCCATGCACCGCCGGCACCACAGCATAAGGAACCCCGCGTGAACGACCGATACAGGCCCGGACATTCGTGATGGCGCGCTGTCGTATCCGCCCCCGTTTCCACCGGGGCACATTCCGCCACGCGTCGCGCACCGCGCTGTCGGGGGCGCTGGTGCTGGGCCTGTCCGCGGCCCTTCCCGCCCTTGTCCCCGCCCCCGTGGCCCATGCCGCCAGCGTCGGCATCCCCGGCCTTGGCGATTACGCGCGCTTCGGGGTTACCGTCACCGGCAATGGCGCGTATGGCCGCTGCACGGTGCAGGTCTCCTTTGACGCCGGGCGCTTCGCCTCAAGCGCGAAGGAACTCGACAGCATGGGCATCCTCGACAACGTGGACACGCCCCTGCTGCGCCGGCGGACCAATTTCTACATGCGCGCCACGGCGGAGGAGATCGCCCCCGTCGTGGTGGACCATGCCTTCCAGCGCTTTGGCCACCGTGAGCAGTGCAATTTCGAATTCCTCTCGCGCGAGGGATGGTCGTATGGTGGGGACACGGGCAAGCCGTTCATGAAATTCACCATCACCGCGCGCACCGCAACCCAGGTGGACTGGTACAAGGCCAGCTTCGACGAACTGCACGAAGTGGCGGGCGGGTTCTGGGAGGACGCGGCCTTCGCCGGCCCGGCACAGCCCGAGGAACCCGGCCCGGCAGCCTATGGCCGCCGATACTGAACGCGACGCCTGCGCGCGATCCATGCCGGCCCCGCCCGCACCCGCCCCACAAAGGAACAGTCATGACCCAGCCCGGATTTTCCGGCACGTTTACCAAGGAATTCGAAACCCTGCTGCGCTGGCGGCGCGACGTGCGCCATTTCCGGCGCGATCCCGTCCCCGCCCCGGTGCTTGACGGGCTGCTGGCGACGGCGTGCCTTGCGCCGTCGGTAGGGCTGAGCGAACCGTGGCGCTTCGTCCGGGTGGACGACCCCGCGCGCAGGCATGCCGTGCGGGAGGATTTCGCGCGCTGCAATGCCGAAGCCCTCGCCGCGCGCGACGGGTCCGACGCGGGCGATTACGCGCGGCTGAAACTTGCCGGCCTGGACGATGCGCCACACCATGTCGCGGTGTTTTCCGACAACGACCCGGCGCAGGGGCGTGGCCTGGGCCGGGGCACCATGCCGCAGACCACCACATGGTCCACGGTCATGGCCATCCATACCTTCTGGCTGGCGGCGACAGCGGCGGGGGTGGGGGT
>NZ_JABJWD010000146.1:0-556 GCF_013155425.1 Gluconacetobacter entanii
GTGTTCATGCTGGCCCCTTATGCCGCGTCCATGGCGGGGGTGGGGGACCAGCGCAGGAAATTCGCCAGGATGCGCAGGCCGACCTTCTGGCTTTTCTCCACATGGAACTGCGTGCCCGCGCGGTTGCCGCGCGCGACGATGGCAGGCACCGCCCCGCCATAATCCGTCGTCGCCACCAGCGTCGCCGGGTCATGGCCGCTCAGCGCATAGGAATGGACGAAATAGCCATGGGCATCGGGCGACAGCCCTTCCGTCAGGGGATGCGCGCCCGGCGTGAAGTCCAACTGGTTCCAGCCCATCTGCGGCAGGCGCAGGCCGGGCGCGGACATCAGGGTGATGTCACCCGCGATCCAGCCAAAGCCCGGCGTAACCCCATGTTCGCGCCCGCGCATCGCCATAAGCTGCATGCCCACACAGATGCCAAGGAACGGCGTGCCCGCGTCGGTCGCGGCGATGATGGCGTCACGCAGGCCCGGTTGCGCCGCAAGCCCCGCCGCGCAGTCCGCGAACGCCCCCTGCCCGGGCAGGACGATCCGGTCCGCCGCCAGCACGGCCT
>NZ_JABJWD010000147.1:0-808 GCF_013155425.1 Gluconacetobacter entanii
GCCTGCAACCCGGTGAACAGCGACTGCCACGCAGCCCCCGAGGCGCCCGGCGTGGTCATGTTGTCATCCGTGGTGGAGACGTAATACACCCCCGCCGTGGACCCCGACACGATGGCGTTCATCGGGTATCCGCCGATGCTGGTTGCGAACGTGCCATCCCACGCGCCGAAATATCCCGACTGGTACGCCTGCAGCACGGACGTGACCCAGTTGAGGATACCGTTCATGTCCGCCCCCGACGGCGGCGTGCCCCCTGCGGAGACCGGGTCGAACGTCACTGGCGGGAAACCATCCGTCAGGGACGCGGCCCCCGCGCTCACCCCGATCTGCGACGCCTGCGGGATGGTGCGGATATAGGCCGCACCGGCGCTGCCCGCGAAGGGAAGCGCGAACTTTGCTGGAAAGGAACTCTGTTTCACGAAACCTCCATCCGGTAGGCGACAGAGACACCGGCGGGGCGGGGCAGCACGCCCGAGGCCTCGACAATGGAAATCTCCACCGGGGTCAACTGGAAATCGAAACTGTAGGTCATGGTCATGTCGCCCCCATCGGCCACCCACGCATTGCCGCGCCCGGCAAACAGCGTCATCAGGATGGCATTCAGGCTGAGGACCGAGCCGTCGGTGATGTTCGCCATCGCCTTGGCATAGATCAGGGTGCGGAACGCATCGTCGGCCAAGGCGTAATTCGCGGTGGAAACGGACCCGTTATAGAACGGCCCCTGCCCGAAGGGCGCGGCGGAGGTATTGCCTGCCTCCCCAAAACCCCAGAACAGGTCTTCGGTTATCGTCAGCACCCGGCTGATGCC
>NZ_JABJWD010000148.1:0-205 GCF_013155425.1 Gluconacetobacter entanii
ATATCTAACAAAAAATGCCGCCCTCTGAGGCGGGTTTTTTGCGTTCCGGGAATGGGCGCAGGATGCACATAGGAAACAGACGAAAAGGTAATCCGGCGCATTTTTGTCGAATATCACATGTGTGTGAATGTAAGCTGGGATGTCTTCTGACTGAGCCGAAGGTGGTCTAGCGCACTTAGAGCGGCCGACACCCGGATGACAGATT
>NZ_JABJWD010000020.1:0-69670 GCF_013155425.1 Gluconacetobacter entanii
ATCCTGCACCAGTGTCCCGGACGGTACGACCGTCCCGGCCGCACCCGCGCACACGCACGACACCACGGTCGCCGTCGCCGCCTTGCGGGAGATGAAATAGATCCGCGCGATCGCATCCTGCATCCGCCCCGACGCGAACGCCGGGTCCACCCCGTTCGCAAGGGCCGCGAACGCCAGACAGAACTGCCGACGTATTTCAGGGCGACCATATGCCCGAACTTCTGCCCGGTTATGTCGATGTGACGTCCCATCACCGGGCCTCCCGCGTGGGGAGGGGGTTACGAACTCTGAACGTGGCAAGCGCCGAGCGCCCGGCATCCGTAATGGAGGGGACGCAATATTTTTTCGGACGCGCCCACTCCACGACAACAAGACCGGCCGAACACAGGAGATCAATGGACTTGGTGACTGTCGTTACGGACATGGCAATGTCGAAGGAAATCTGCCCGACACTCACATCAGAAACCTTGGAGAGAATGAGGAGGTCTGTATCCCGGATCAGTTTCCCGCCGATCTCGTATTTTGGCTTGAGGCGCATGCCTTTCGCCCAGCGTTGGACATGATCGAAATCGTCGAAGTTCTCGATGCTGGTCTGGATGCCGAAAGGGGTCAGATGGCCAAGGCCAAGATATCCAGACGGCAGCACTGAAATGACTGAGGTTGCCATGTCACTTTGCCCTCACTTGCATGATCTTGCGTCCGCCAACAGAAACCGTGCGGCGCTGAATTGCAGGATTTCCCATTGTCTGGGCTTCGGTGATTTTTGCTCCGGGCGCGGGAATGAAGCGACCCTCGGATTCGGAGAAGATGGCGATGGCGATGGCGGTCCATGCCTTGGGGATGTTCACCGCACCACCTCCCCTTCGGGGCGCACGACGGTCACGCCACGGAACAGGTCCGGGCGGAGTTCTTCAAGAGGTATCCCTGTCGCTTCAGCCACATCATGGACGCGCATGTGGGGGATGCGCCTCCACTGTGAAATCGCTTGGGTGGTTATGCCGATCCGCTGGGCGAGGCTCCCTACGCCACCGGCGGCAGATATGGCTCTTGCCACGCGTTCTGTGTCCATTCTGGACAGTAAGCATAACTTACAGCAGACGGCAAGCAATTCTTACGTGTTCGCTTACGATTGGATTGGATAATCTGAAAGCATGTCTTTCAAAAAGAACCTTCGTATCGCTATGGATGCTGCCGGAATTGGCCCGGCTGAACTTGGGCGCCAGCTAGGAATAACATCTCAGGCCGTAAGCCAGTGGCTGTCGCCTGATGGCGGATATCCAAAAGGCAAGCGAATGGATGCGCTCAAGGCCATTCTGGGCGACCTAGACGGACCGACAGACGAAAAGCCGAAAGACGATGAAGCGCCTATGATATCCCCGGCTGGGCGGTGCTTAAATGCGGTTATCATACCGGAGATTAACGTCACGGCATCCGCTGGCCCTGGAATGCTACCGCCTGATTTTGGGAACGAGCGCAATCAGTCCGTGGTAGCAGAATGGCAGATCCCTGCTGAATTTCTAGGAAAGCACCTGTCAGCCATCGACAGCCTTAAGGTGATATCAGTCATCGGAGACAGTATGGCCCCCGAGTACGCGCATGGCGAAAAGGTCTTGGTTGATCTGGGGCAGCGAGTTCCGTCGCCGCCCGGCACTTTTGTACTATGGGATGGATACGGATTTGTGCTTAAGCGGCTTGAGATATTGGTCGGGTCAGACAAGCCGTGCGTAAGGATAAGTAGCGTCAATCCTGAATATGCAGATTATGAACGGCCATTGGAAGATGTAGCTGTCAACGGCCGTGTAGTCGGTAAATGGGTGTGGAAGTAATTAAGAATTTACTCTCTTTCGTACAAAGATGCGTCTTCCACATTTAGGATAGGCTTTGCTTTATCTAATAATTCAATAAACTTATCATATTCACCATCTGGTGTAATTGACATGAGGGCGATGACTGCTCCTAGATGAGAAGTAAGTGCGCTTACGCCAATATCGTCAGTTAACCTCTGATGGTGAGTGCTTCTTCTTGACTTCTTATCCGGATCAACCGGATTAACGCGTTGCAATTCATCCAAGAGGCCGGGGGCAAGTCTTCTATAAACTATGTTATTTGTTAGCCTACCGAAGTATGCTGGCCGTTTTTGACCTTCCGACATTGGAAGATTTCTCAGCCTAAATAGATGCTCGTAAAATTCAGGCGGAAATCTTCGAATCCATTTCTGTATTTCCTTACTGACAAAAGCCTCAAATATCGTAGCTAGGGCATCTCGCGCTCTGTCTCGCTGATATCCGGTAGCCTCATCAACGAGAGCGGTAATTCCAGTGTGGGCCAAGCCACGCATAATAATGTCGGCGTGTACCGCGAATCGGATGTACCGTTCGTTAAGCCCCTCGTCGCGCGCTTTTAATATGGCTTCGCATAGGTGTACGAGCATTTCAGCGCGGTAACCGTAAGCGAGTGCCCCAGTTGGTGTTCTAAATTTAATTGGCGCGTTCGTACTCTCTGATAACTCCTTTGAAAGATAAGGAGAAAACACTTTTCCGTCGAAGAATCTGGCCAGTCTCGTACGGCCCTCGGCCCCCCCTCTGTTTGGCAGTTGCATAGCGTTGAGGACGCCTGTTTGTGTAATTACTCGCGTACCGTCCTCGAGTACGTAGCAGGGAATTTCGAGGCTCCCTATGCGCAATGGATGATCAAGTGAACCATGCGTTGCCCGCAAGATCGGCATTGATCGTAGCCTCGCAGACTCACTTGCTGCCTTTTTTGCTATTTCTGAACGACGTTGAGGCGTTAATGCATCTTTTCGTGCCTTACCGCCAGCCGCCCTGCCCGATTTATGCATGCTTAATTCCTTTTTGTGCATGCATAAGGCTACAATGCATGTTCATGAGCGTCTATTATAAATCACAAAAAACGGGAAAACTTACCTAATTCCAAAACAGTAAGTGGCGCTTACTTTTTCGCTTGCGTACGTAAGTAAGTTGTGCTTACATACCCCCATCACCAACACGGAGATGGGAAGTGACCCAGCAGGTCGAGCAGCAGACTGCTCCCGAAAACAACCCCGCACAGATTACCCTCCTCAAGATCCGCGAATGGGGCGCATGCTCCGACGGACGCGACTGGTTCCGCGAGAAGTCCCCCCAGGGTGGAACGTATGGCGAGGTCATGAACGCCCTGTATGCGGACAAGCGGCGCGGCGATGCCCGCTGGCTGGCCGATAAGGCGTTCCGCGTGGAAAACATCACTGCCGAGTTTATAGAAAGCGATGTCGCTGCGATCCTGAGCGCCACAAAGGATGCTGGTGAGGTTGATACTGGCAACGACGCGCAGATCGGTTCATCGGGCTACGGCGCGCGGATCGAATGCACTGGTGACAATGTGACCGTTGCATTTGCTGGTCGCCGTGGGTCCGTCAGCCTGGGTAAAGGCGGTTGCGCATCACTCGTTTGGCACGATGGCACCCGAAATCGCTTCGTCAATCTCTACGAGGGGGAGGACGGCATTGAGGCTGGAGTTCTCTATCGCATCGAGAACGGGAAGGCGGTGCGCGCATGATCCCCGACACTCCCGCCACACGCGGCCTCGCGATGCTGGCCCTCGCCTGTTTATGGCTGGCCGTCCTGTTCTGGGGCTTTGTCGTCTTCACCACGCCCTGACACGTCCGGGCCACCGGGGCTGCGGTCCCGGCAGTCTGGCCGAGTTTGGGCCAATGGGGATGACCGGGCGCTGATTGTCCGCGCCGATGCACCCCGCGCGCAGTATGCGACCGCCATACCACCGTTCGGGGTTTGGTTTCTGCCGGATGGGTCGCGTGTGCCGGCGGGGGGTGTGTGATGGCCCTCACCGCCTATGAGAACCTTGAACAGGGAACCGATGATTGGTTGCAGGCGCGTTGCGGTATCCTGACTGCCAGCGTGATTGGGAAACTGATTACGCCGACGGGAAAGATCGCCAATAACGAGACTGTTCGACGTCTGGCTGCTGATCTCGTTTCCCAGCGCATTAGCGGCATTGTCGAGGAAGTGCCTCAGACCTACGCCATGCAGCGCGGCCATGAGGACGAAATCGAGGCCAAGATCGCCTATGCGACCAAGATCGCACCCGTCAAAGAAATTGGCTTCATGGTCGAGGATTGCTGGGGTTTCAAGATCGGCTACTCACCGGATGCGCCAGATTGCGCCGCCCCTCGATGGTCTGGAACTGGCTGACCACCGATTGCAGGCTGCTGGACATGTCCGATGCAGAACCGCCGGTGGACTCTGCCACCTTCTGCCACGCTGTCAGGCTCTGCGTGGACATGCCGAGGTTGTGAGACAACTGCCCGGCAGCCACGTTGCTTGCGGTCGTGCTGCTGATGAAATCCTTGAGCCCACGGCCTGCGGTCATCAGTGCGAACAGGCCAAGCAACTCCGTGCGGACGCTGCGGAACGAATCCCCCATTGCCTTGCCGCTGTCGGCAACCGTCTTTCCGGTATGGTCGGCCTGCTTCTCGACACGACGCATATCGCCGGTGACGGCCTGCTGTCCCTTCGTGACGCCCCGACCGTCCAGACCGAGGGTGACGACCAGCGCGTCAATGACTGTAGCCATGGGTTATCCTTGATTGTAGTTCATGACGGACGCCGCCTCCAGCAGGTCATACAGACCTTCGCTGTCATAGACCGTCTGGAGTTCATGCAGCGTCGCAAGCCGGGACATCAGGACGCAGGCGACGGGCCGGGTGAGGTTGGCGCACTCTGCTGCCCTGCGGCGAGACCGGGCGCCATCTGTCCGACGAGGGGGGAAAACAACCGCGCCGCGCCCCTGAAAAAACCCACGTGGAGCATGAACGCCTCTTTCTGGAGGGTCGCCACGGTTTCGATTTCCTCGATATCGACCGGCAGCAGCTTTTGGACAACCTCGGGATGCGCCGGATCACGCCGGATCTGCACACACTCCATCAGGCGCGACAGCAGGCGGTCGGTCGTGTCGGGGTCTATTGCGCCGAAGATGGAAATACCCGCCCCGGCCAGGCCGGCGATGCCATTGGCGACCATGGTGTCGGGGATGGCGGCGCCCGATCGGATTGCCGCCTGCAACACATGCCGCCCCCATTTGTCCGCCTCGAACGCGCTCATGCGGGTGATGACGAAGACCTTGCCGTTGTCCTCGCCATCGCTGGTGACGGTGTATTCGATGGATTTCCGGGCCATTACAGTGCCGCCGGGATGACCCGCTCCCATATCAGTCCGAACTCACGCGCCTCAAGCACCCGCCCCGCGTTGGGCAGCGGGTTGATCGTACGCATATCTCGGCCCCGCGATAGGGGCAGACGTTGGCCTTGCTGATATGGGTCAGCGCGACGAACAGGCGCCCGTCTTCGTCCGTCACACGGACGGAGCCGATGCGGTCATGCGCGAGTATTTCGCTCATCAGTCGTTGTATCCTGGTATGATCACGCTGCCCGTGCACCGGCAGTTGGGCAGTTCGCCGGGGAAAATGCGCTTACCGTCGATCAGCGCGCCTTCCTTAAGGTTGTAGCGTAGACGATCCTGCCCGGCCTTGAGGTGTGACGGGCGTGGGTGCCTGAACCCCGGCATTGGCCCGCACGCACGGCACGCGCACACCTTTCGCGGATGTGCAACGCAGGGCCATGGATTATCCTTCTTCGCTGGACGTGGCCCTGTTCATGAGGTCCTCAAGTCCGGGATCATTCACATTGTCTTCGGGGCGTTCAGGAGGTGGCCCCGACAGGTTCACCTCGCGGTAGAACGACTGCGGATCCTTGGCCTCGCGCTCGCGGGCTTCCTGCGTGCTGCGCAGGTCGGATACCTGGTTCAAATCCCCTGCCTCCTGCAATCCTCTTCCGCCGCGGCGTCGAGGTCAATTTCGTCCAATCGCCAGTCACGAGCCATGGCGTCCAGCTTCGATCCACTTCGCGCCTTCACAGCAGCAGTGATCCACGCCACAGGGTCAGCGGGCCGCGTATCCGCCGCCTCTTGGATGATGGTATTCAGCACCGCGCAATCGTCGCGCATGTCCTTTAGCCATTTCCCAATCAGTTCCTTCGTGGCCCGCGTGGGCTTCCCCGTCATCGCGCACACGATTTGCGTCCCGATGCCGAACAGCGCCGCGCGCTGGTCGGGCGGCATTGGGGTCTTCGCTTTGGGGGCAGCCAGCGTCGGTGCGGGAGGATCTTCGTCAGGCGACGACGGCGCAGCCGGTGTCCCGAACGTAGTGAGGGTATTTTCTGAACGTAGTGAAGAAGGTGAAGGTGATGGTAACGCGGACGCGCATGACGCGCGCGGGGCATCCTTTATGCATGCATTCTGCTCATCCAATGCTGATGCATTTGCATCTGCTTTTGCATCAGCATTGGATGCTTCCTGCTTATCCTTCCCTTTCCATCTTGCATTTGCAGCAGCGGTGCGTTTGGTCTTCCTGTCGGCAGCGCTTGCACGCTCTTTGTCCATGCGCTTCTGATGCAAAAGCCCGTCATCCTGCACGGAAAAGAACCGCCTTAGCGTAGGCCAGACCTCCTTTTCCCACGCACGCTTGTCCTGCTTTGCAATGGCTGCCAGTTCCGCCATATCGTTGGGCAGCGGTCCTTGCTTCCAATACTCCAGCATAAGCAGAAAATATGCGCCGTGCTGGAGCGTCGTGAGGCGCATGGTATCGGACAGATAATCGCCGATATAAATCGGCATCCAGATGTCTGATTTGCTCATGCCATCACCTCGCGCCGTAAAGTGGAGTAAGTGAGAGCGCGACTTCGCGACCAAGCGGCGTCATGATGAAATAGACACTTCCATCATTCGACGCGCATTTTTCATTGGGTCGCATTAATCCCTTTCTGGTGAGGCCGCATAGGTCTGCGTCGTTTCGGGATGTGTAGAAATAATCGCGATATCCCGCCTTTGAGGGGTCGCCGCAGGTAGCGCCAAAGGCATGTAGGAGGCAGTGAGTCTCCTGACTAGTCATGGTGTTTGCGATGGGGTGTCGAGCAGGAAGAAACTGGTCAGCTTCTTTATACCGCCGCACCTTGATGTCGATTACCCGCGCACTCTCGCAACTGTAATATGCCTGCATACGGGCTTTCCCGGCCGTAGGAGCGTAATAGATCTCAAATCCATCGTACCCCTTGACGAAAACCGCCCACGCCTTGCGCAGCCGATCGGGTGTATTCGTTGTCGCAGTCACGCCATCACCTTCCCAGCCACAGGCACGCCGTTCTCGCGCAGGAACTCCAGCACCTGGTCCAGCGACCGGCAGACGCCGACCGTGAATCCGGCAGCACGCAGGCGCGCATGAACAGAGAACCGCTATCCGACCTCGCGTTATGCGCGCCAAGGACGCAGCCAGTTATGTTGGTGTGTCTGCAACAACATTCCGCCAGTCCATAGCGCCTCAACTTCGCACCGTTCCCCTGACGGACAAATGCCGGGGATTTCTGATAGAAGACTTGGATAGATGGGTGGACTATCGCGCTGGCATTGCATCCACGCCCGTCGTCACCAATGGGTGGGATACATATAGGTGACGATCATTCGTTTGAAATACGTTCATCGCTTCAAAGACAGGTACGGGAAAACAAGATACTATTTCAGGAGGTCAGGACAAAAGCAGAGGCGCCTGCCTGATGCATCTGACCCTTCTTTCCTGACTGCCTACGATGCAGCGATGAACGACCAGGCTGTGCCACAGCGTCCCGCACATATCCCTTCGGGCAGCGTGTCCGATTTAATAGGGCGATGGTATGAAACACCACATTTCAAAGGATTGGGGACAAGCACACAGCAGGTCTATCGGCGATTGCTAGAACGGATGCGGGCAGAGAAATATGCGGGATTGCCTGTGTCTGAAATGCAGCCAGCCAATGTGCGCTACCTATTGCAGGAACAGTCCAATAGTCCGACCACAGCGAACCGCATGCTGCGTCTGTGGGGGATGCTCATGCAATACGCCATTGACCTTGGTTGGCGCGATACAGACCCGACTGTTGGCGTGAAAAGGGTCAAGATTCGCAGCGTCGGCATTCATTCATGGACTGATGATGAAATTTCACAATACGAAAGGTTCTGGCCGTCTGGCAGCAAGCCACGGCTTGCGCTGGCCCTACTGCTCTATACGGGGCAGAGGCGTAGTGATGCCGTGCGCATGGGGCCGTCTGACATGACGCAAGGGGCGATCCGCGTAAAGCAAGTCAAGACAGGTGCCCAACTGATGATTCCCGTTCATCCTGCACTTGAGATCGAATTGGGGGCGTGGACAGATTGTGGGGCTGGAACATTTTTGGCGACAGATCGTGGGAAACCATTTTCTGTGAATGGCTTCTATAACAATTTCGTGTCGTGGTGCGCTGAAGCTGGCCTACCGAAGGGATGCAGCCCGCATGGATTACGAAAAGCAGCAGCCCGTCGCTTGGCAGAGGCAGGCTGCACTACCCATCAAATCGCGGCCATTACAGGGCATAGAACGCTGTCCGAAATTGAGCGCTACACGCGGGCCGTCGAACAGGCGAAATTGGCCGGAGATGCAATGCGGAGGCTCGAACAAATTGGCAAACTTCGGAATGAAGTTGGCAAACTTACCTAGAAACCCGCAGAAATCTGCCATATTTAAGCATGTGTGGCGGACTCGAAAGGATTCGAACCTTCGACCTTCGCCTTCGGAGGGCGACGCTCTATCCAGCTGAGCTACGAGTCCACTGCCGCCCTGCATACCCTGTCGGGGCCGCGAACGCCAGCCCTGAAATCGTGCAATTTCACTTCCGCACCAGCCCGTCCATCTGCGCGGGCAGGAAGAAGGGGGGCTGCGCATGGCCGGCCCGTGCGTCGTTCCATGTGCTGGCCGCGATATCCCCGCCCGACGGCAGGAAGTCGTCGGGGCGTTCGATCCATGACACGATGTCACGCATGACCTTATCCCCCTGCCGCCCGCGCAGCAGCAGGTGATAGCCCGCGGGGATGAAGTCACGCCGCGCGCCGGGCGGCAGGTGCGCCCATGCCCGTGTCATCGCCGCAAGTGGCACCAACTGGTCCCGCCCGCCATAGACCGCAAGGACCGGGCCGTGCATATGCCCCACCTCATGCGCCGCGCGATGCATCAGCGTCGCCAGTCCCGCCAGCGCGGTCGTGCGTGTCGTGCGCAGCGTCAGCGGATCGTAATACAGCCGCGCCAGCGCCAGAATGTCGTCGGATGCGGTCACATGCACCGGCAGTTCCCGTCCCGTCAGCCGCCATTGCGGCGCAAGGGTGGCCATCGCCCGCAACGTCGCATCCGTCCCCGCGCCAAGGTCCCACACGGCCGGCGCCAGCAGGATATAGCCCGCGATATCGGGGGGGCCTGCCGACACATTCGCGTGCGTCTCCCCCGATGCGCCATCCTGCGCCGACATGCACACCGCCACAGCCCCGCCCATGCTTTCGCCCATCACATAGAGCGGCAGGCCGGGATTTTCACGTGCGATGGCCGCGGCCTCCACCCGGGCGGCGGCAACCAGCGCGTCCGTCCCCGCCCATCCGCCACGGTCCGGCATCGCGCCGAATCCCGGCTGGTCCGGGGCATAGAGCGTGATCCCCTGCCGTGCCAGCACCGGGCCGGGGCGTTCCCACGCATCGCGGCTGTCGTTGAAGCCATGCAGCGCAAGCACCACCGCGCGCGGCGTCCCGGTCGCGCGCCACACACGCATCGGCACCCGCCCCGTGCCGGGCACGTCCATCACCCGGTCGGGCGGCACAAGGCGGCCAAGGTCCGCATGGCGGGACGGCGGGACGGGCGTCGGGGCATCATGTGTCGCGCATCCGGCCAGCAGCAGAAGGAACGCCGGATAAAGCAGGCGTGACAGGCGAAGGTTTGAAAGCACGGCAATCCTGCGTATCATCATCATCGACGCCACGGGTCTGCCGGGGCATCGCACTCCATGTCCGGACAACAAGCCCGAGGTTCATCGAAATGCAAGACCTGACCAAACACCAGCCCAACCCGACGCCCCATCCCGTCCTGGGCCTGATCGAGACGATCGTGGTCGATTCGCGCGTCCTGTCATGCGACGGCGGCCTTGGCGCGCTGGGCCATCCGCGCGTGTTCCTGCGCATCGCGGACCACCAGACGTTCTGCCCCTACTGCTCGCGCCTGTTCGTGCTCAACCCCGAGGCAACCAGCGGCGATACGCACTGAAAAACCCCTGATCCAGATGCACACTGACGCGCAGGTCCGCCTGATCCTTGTGGATGGCTCCGGTTTCATTTTCCGCGCCTTCCACGCCTTGCCCCCCATGACCAGCCCGGACGGAACGCCCGTCAATGCGGTATTCGGATTCACCAACATGCTTGCGCGCCTGCTGCGCGAACATGCGGGAACACATCTGGCGGTCATCTTCGACGCGGGACGCCACACGTTCCGCAACGACCTGTATGACCAGTACAAGGCCCACCGCCCCGAACCGCCGGAGGACCTGCGCCCGCAGTTCGCGCTGGTGCGCGACGCGACCGCCGCCTTCAGCGTGCCTGCGATCGAGGAGGCGGGATGGGAAGCCGACGACCTGATCGCGGCCTATGCGCGCAAGGCGACGGAGGCGGGGGGGACGTGCACCATCATCTCCTCCGACAAGGACCTGATGCAGCTTGTGCGCCCCGGCGTGCAGATGATGGACCCGATCAAGCAGAAACCCATTGGCGAGGCCGAGGTGCGCGCCAAGTTCGGCGTCGCGCCTGCGCAGGTCATCGACGTGCAGGCCCTGATCGGTGACCCGGTGGACAACGTGCCCGGCGTGCCGGGAATCGGGCCGAAGACGGCAGCAACGCTGATGGAGGAATACGGCTCCCTCGACGCCATCCTTGACGCGGCGGCGGGGATGAAGGCGTCGAAACGGCGCGACAACCTGATCGCGCATGCGGACATGGCCCGCCTGTCGCGCCAGCTTGTCACCCTGCGCGAGGACGCGCCCTGCCCCGTCCCGCTGTCGGATCTGGCCTGCTGCGACGTGGACCAGGCGCGACTCGGCCCGTGGCTGGAGGAAATGGGCTTCCGCTCCCTGATGCAGCGCATCGGCCTGCCCGCCACGGGTGCCGGTGCGGCGGCGGCGAAAAGGCGCGCGGCCCCGGTCCATGCGGCGGTTTCGGGTGATGCGGCGGCAGCCCCCCTCGCCGCGCCCGATGCGCCCTATGGCAATTATGAAACCGTCACCGACGCCGACACGCTGCGCGCATGGGTGGCGGAGGCACAGGCCGCGGGCGTGTGCGCGGTGGATACGGAAACCGATGGCCTCGACCCGCTGCGCGCGGGACTGGTGGGGATTTCGCTGGCCACGCGGCCGGGGCGTGCGTGCTACATCCCGCTGGCGCATGAGGGCGACCTGATGGACAGCGCATCGGTCACGCAGATGGATGTCGCCGTGGCGCTGGAGTGCCTGTCGGACCTGCTGGTGGACCCGTCGGTGCTCAAGGTGTTCCAGAACGCCAAGTTCGACCTGGAGGTGCTGGTGCGCGCGGGCGCCCCGCAACCTACGCCCATCGACGACACGATGCTGATTTCCTATGCCCAGTTCGCGGGCAAGCATACGCAGGGCATGGATGAACTGTCGCGGCTGTACCTGGACCACACGCCCATCCCCTATGACGAGGTGACGGGCACCGGGCGCAACCGCGTGCCCTTTACCCGCGTGGATATCGCGCGCGCCACCACCTATGCCGCCGAGGACGCGGATGTCACGCTGCGCCTGTGGCTGGTGCTGCGCCCGCTGCTGCGCCCCAACCAGGCGCTGGCGCTGTATGAGGAACTGGAACGCCCACTGGTGGGGATACTCGCGGACATGGAACGGGTGGGGATTGCGGTCGATGCCAGCGACCTGCGCGCCATGTCGGTCGAATTCGCGGGCCGCATGGCCACGATCGAGGCGCGGATCCACACCCTTGCAGGGCGGGAGTTCAATGTCGGCTCCCCCAAGCAGTTGGGCGAGATCCTGTTTGACGAGATGGGCCTGCCCGGTGGCAAGCGCATGAAGTCCGGCGCGTGGGGGACGGATTCGTCCGTGCTGCAGGACCTTGCGGACAAGGGGCATGACCTCCCGGCGGAGGTGCTGGCGTGGCGGCAACTGGCCAAGCTCAAGAGCACCTATGCCGATGCGCTGGTCAACCAGGTCGATCCCGAAACGGGGCGGGTGCATACCTCCTTCCAGATGGCGGTGACGACGACGGGGCGGCTGTCGTCGAACGATCCCAACCTGCAGAACATCCCCGTACGCACCGAAGAAGGCGGGCGTATACGCCGCGCCTTCATCGCGCCTGCGGGCCATGTGCTGCTGTCGGCGGATTATTCGCAGATCGAACTGCGGCTGCTGGCGCATGTGGCGGACATCCCCGCGCTGAAGGAAGCGTTCGCGCTGGGGCAGGACATCCATGCCCGTACCGCGTCCGAGGTGTTCAGCATCCCCCTTGAAGGGATGGACCCGCTGACGCGCCGCCGGGCGAAGGCGATCAATTTCGGCATCATCTATGGCATCAGCGCCTTTGGCCTCGGCCGGCAGCTTGGCATCCCGCCGGGGGAGGCACGGGGCTATATCGACGCCTATTTCGCGCGCTATCCCGGCATCCGCGATTACATGGAGCGCACACGTGACGAGGCCCGCGCCAGGGGATACGTGGTGACACCGTTCGGGCGGCGCTGCTGGGTGCCTGAAATCAACGGGCGCAACGCTGCACGACGCAATTACGCCGAACGCCAGGCCATCAACGCCCCGCTTCAGGGGGGGGCAGCCGACATCATCAAGCGTGCGATGGTGCGGATTCCTCACGAAATGCGTGAGGCAGGGCTTGACGGACGCATGCTGCTTCAGGTCCATGACGAACTTCTGTTCGAGGTGCGGCACGAAGAGGCGGACCGTCTCGCCGCCCTTGTAAAGCAGGTCATGGAATCCGCAGCGACCCTTTCCGTGCCGCTGGTGGTGGAGACCGGGACCGGAACGAATTGGGCGGACGCACACTGATGCTGAGTAAACGCGACAGGTTTATCCTTATCGTCACGGTGGTGATTTTGACGGTTTCAACGCTGGTGGGATATGTGGGCTACCGCATCTTCGACCGGATGGCCCCGCCGCTGACCACCTATGGCAACGAGGTCGGCGGGTCCTTCCGCCTGGTCAACGGGGCGGACGGATCGGTGCTCGACAGCGATTTCCGCGGGCGCTGGATGCTGGTCTATTTCGGCTCCACCCACTGCCCCGACACGCAGTGCGGGGCCACCATGGCGGCGATGGCCAAGGCGATGGACATCCTCGGCCCGGCAAAGGCGCGCTATGTCGCGCCGATCTTCATCTCGCTCGACCCCATGCGTGACACGTCCGACGTGCTGCGCACCTACACGCTGCGCTTTGGCCCGCGCCTGTTCAGCATGACGGGATCGCCCAAGATGATCGAGGCCGTGGCCCGTGAATATCATGCCCCCTATGTGCGCCAGCCGCTTGAGGGTGGGGACTACATGATGGAACCGGCGTCGCAGATCGTCATCATGTCGCCGACCGAACGGTATTCCGGCACGATCCCCACGACCGCCACGGGGCAGGAGATTGCCGATCGCATCGAGCAGTTGATGGCAGCCCAGAAATGACGCCACTCCGACTGGGCCTTGCCCTGGCCGTGGCGGGCATGACCTGCCTGCACGGCGGGGGGACGGCGCATGCGCAGGACCAGCAGGACAGCCACCGGGGCGGGACGCTGCGGCTGACGTCGCGGGCGTCCGCCGGGACGCTGGACCCGCAGATCGACTATGCCACCATGTACATGCAGTTGTTCAATGTCGTCTATGACGGGCTGCTGAACTTCCGCAAGGCACAGGGCCCGGCCGGCAGCGAACTGGTCCCCGACCTTGCCGAATCCCTGCCCGAGACACCGGACGGGGGGAAAACATGGATTTTCACCCTGCGCCGTGGCGTGCGCTTTTCCGACGGGCGGGAGGTCGGGCTTGACGACGTGGTGGCGTCGCTGCGGCGGATCTTCATCGTCGGCAGCCCGACGGCGGGTTCGTTCTATGGCGGGATCATCGGTTCGGACGACTGCATGCGCGACCCCGCGCACTGCACCCTGGCCGACGGGGTGCAGACCGATCCCGCAACCCGGCGCATCACCATCCGCCTGAAGGAACCCGACGCGGAATTCCCGCAGAAGATCGCCTTCCCCCATGCCTCCATCCTGCCGGCCGACACGCCGCTGCATGACGTGGGCAACAGCCCGATCCCCGGCACGGGGCCATACCATATCGTCGCCTATGACCCGCAGCAGCATATGCAACTGGCGCGCAATCCCTATTTCCACGCATGGAACAACGACGCGCAGCCAGACGGCTACGTCGATGCCATTTCCTATGATTTCGGCCTGTCGGACGAGGACGGGGTCACGGCGGTGGAAAACGGGCAGTACGACTGGGCCTTTGGCAACAAGCCGCTGGACCGTCTGGGCGAACTGGGCGCGCGCTATACCGCGCAGGTGCATGTACAGCCCCTGTACGGGCTGTATTTCCTGCCGATGAACGTCAACCTGCCGCCATTCAACAACCTGAAGGCGCGTCAGGCGGTCAATTACGCGCTCGACCGCCGGGCGATGAGCATCCTGGCCGGTGGCAGCGCGCTGGGCACGCCGCTATGTTCGATGGTACCCCCCGGCCTGCTGCCCAATGACGGGCAGTGCGCCTATACCCGCGATGCCTCCCCTGGCCATCCCGCGCCCGCATGGCGGGGGCCGGATCTGGAACGCGCCCGCCAACTGGTACGCGAAAGCGGTACGGCGGGGCAGGACGTGACACTGGTCGTCGCGGCCAACGCGGTGGACATGAGCATGGGGACCTATGTGCGCGGCATGCTGCAGGCCATCGGCTACAACGCGCATGTCCGCAGCGTGTCGCAGACCATCCATTCGACCTATATCGAAAATACCGACAACCATGTGCAGATCAGCCTGCGCGAATGGTATGCGGACTATCCCTCGCCCTCCAACTTCCTCGACACGCTGTTCGGGTGCGAGAATTTCCATCCCCATTCCGACAGTTCGATCAACATCTCCGGCTTCTGCAACGCGCAGGTGCAGCAGGTGATGGACCGTGCGCGTGCAACCGTCGATCCCGACGCGGCGCGCGCATTGTGGATGCAGGCCAATGACCTGATCACCCAGCAGTCCCCCGGGGTTCCGGTCATCCACATGAACTATGTGGACCTGGTGTCAAAGCGGCTGGGAAATTATTTCTATACCACCCTGTACCACATGATCTTCTCACAGGTGTGGGTGCAGTAACGGGACGGGGGCAGCGGGGAAGACCGGGCGGTCTTTCTCCGGATCGGGGCTGCCTTTGCCCTTTAAAGGTTCCGACGGGCCGGATTTTTTAAAAAGGCGGCGTTCGTCGAAGCTTTTTGAAAAAAGCTTCACCAAAAACTTTGATTATCCTGACGACATTTCCAGATCAGGATGTGCGGAAAATCCTGGAATTCTCAAAGGTCTTCATGCTTTTTCTTCTTGAAACACGGGCGCATCCGAAAAGGACACGCCCGCATGTAAAAGAAGGTCAGAGCATCGACTTCGCGCGGGATTCGACCTTCGCGCAGGCTTCGCGACGGATATCGGTCGAGGCATCCTCAAGCGAGATCGGGGCCTTGCCGCCAACCTTCAGCAGGCCGGTGGAGCCATCGGCATAGGACATGTTGCCCTTGCTGTTGGACGGGACGTCGTTGGTCTTCTTGTTCAGGGCCGCAAGGACGGGCCATGCCTCGGACGCGGTCAGGTAGTTGGACTGGATGCAGTAGTTGAGGATACCGCCAAGGTCGGCAGGCTTGGCCGAGGACACGGCGGACATCACCGTCTTTTCCGACAGCGATCCCATCTTGATCTGTTCCACCTGGTTGGCGACGCCCGCACCCGTGGGGGGATTCGTTTCGGCATGTGCCAGCATGGGAGCAGCAGCCAGCACGGTTGCAACGGCACCGGCGGAAAGGACGCGACCGAGACACGAGATCATTTTGTTCACCTTTATTCAATTATTGCGCGACCAGACGCAACGGCATGCGTGACTGGCGTGTGTCAGTAAGTGTCATGTTACCATGGGATGCCCGCCCCGGCCCCCTACACTGCATATGCCAGACATTCGTCTTTTGGATATATAACAGCAATGCCATGGGCGCAGGCCACCCTCCGTCATGGGGCGGATACGCAAAATCATTTCTGCGTCACGGGTTTTCCTGAACCGATCCCTGCGGGCGACTGCGGTGCGTTGCCGATCTGTTATGATCGGGGGATGCCGGACTCAAGATTATGTTACCAAATATGTATGGCCGCGCCCCATCGCGGGCGGCAGGGCCGGCCTATGCCCCGGCCGCCTCACGCGTGCGGATCCATTTTTCCAGTTCATCCGCGGGCAGCGGCCGGGCGAACAGGTAGCCCTGCATCACATCGCACTTCAGGTCCTCAAGCAGTTGCCGCTGCTGCACGGTTTCCACCCCTTCGGTCACGACCGTCATGCCCAGGCGGTTGCCGATGCCGATGACGGCGGTGGTCACGGCCTGCGCATTGGTGTCGTGCTCGAAATCGTTGATGAAGCTGCGGTCGATCTTGATTTCCGTCAGCGGCAGGCGCGTCAGGCGCGACAGGGAGGAATAGCCCGTGCCGAAATCGTCCATCGACAGCCCCACCCCGATATTGCGGATGGCCTGCAGCACGTCATGCGTGGCCTTGCCGCTTTCCATCATGACGTTTTCCGTGATCTCCACCGTCAGGCGGTCAGGCGTCAGGTCATAGGTCCGCAGCAGGCCGGCGATATAGTCAGGGACGCTGTGATCGCCGAAATGCGCGGCGGACAGGTTGACGGCAACCGTGGGCACGTGGATGCCCTCGCGGTCCCACTGCGCCATCTGGCGGCAGGCTTCCTGCAGGGACCACCGGCCGATGGCGGCGATCTGGCCGGTTTCCTCCGCCACCGCGATGAAGCGGGAGGGGAAGATGTTGCCAAGGTGGGGATGATGCCACCGCGCCAGCGCCTCCACCCCGTACAGCGCACCCGTCATCGTGTCGATCTGCGGCTGGTAGTACAGGTGCAAAAGCCCCTTGGACACGGTCTCATGCAGCGCGCTGCCCAGAAGCAGGCGGTCCTGCGCCAGGCGGTTCTTGCTCGAATCCGCGAATTTGTAGGTGCCGCGCCCCTCGTTCTTCGCCTGCTGCAGGGCCACGTCGGCATGGCCCAGCAGGGATTCGCCATCAGGCCCGTCATCGGGGAAGCACGCGATGCCGATGGATACCGACAGGGTGATGGCGCTGTCATCGACCTCGATCGGTTCGGCGATGGCGCGGATGATGCGCGTCGCCTGGTCCATCGCCAGCGCGCGGGGGCAGTTGGGCACGACGACGATGAACTCGTCCCCGCTGCTTCTGCTGATGATGTAGCGCCCGGCCGAAAGCTTCTGCAGCCGCTTCGCCACCTCCCGCAGGAAGTTGTCGGCGTGGATGTGGCCAAGCGCGTTGTTGATGTCGCGGAAACTGTCGATGTTGAGGACCATGACCGTAAAGACGGCATCCTGCCGGTCCGATGTCATCGTCTCGATATAGCGGTTGAGCGAGGAGCGGTTGAGCAGTCCCGTCAGCGTATCGCGTTCCGACAGTTCGGAGATGCGCTGCCGTGCCGCATCGCGCCCCAGCGCCAGCGTGCAGAACGGGGTCGCGGCCTTCATGACGGCCAGCGCCCAGTCCTTCACGCTGCTGTCGCGCAGGTAGAGCGCCAGGATGCCCGCCGGGGTGCCGTCATGGGTGGTGACGGGGGCGGCGACGCACATGTCGAACCCGAACGAGCGCGCCAGCACCGCATGGCGCGTCCATGCCAGGTCCACCGCAACGGCGGGATCGTCCTTCATGGAGGCCACGGCCGCCGCGTCGGGCACGCAGGTCGCCAGCGCGTTGCGCATGCGCCGCGGCAGGGTGGTGGTGGCGGTCACGTCCATCCGCCCGTCGCGCCCGCCCGGATGCAGCAGCACCGCGCAGCAGTCGGACACCGTGTTTTCGATACGCTGGCACAGGAACTGCCCGCTCTGGTCCAGGGGCAGCTTTTCGGTTGTCAGGCTGCGCAGCAGGTCATTGCGCAGTTGCAGGATGCTTTCGGCATTACGTTCCTGCGTCACGTCGGTCATGACGCCCATGTAGAAGATGCCCGGCAGGCCCGGACGCACCACCTGCGACAGCGAAAGCCGCCCGCGCCGCACTTCGCCGCCGGCATTGACGAACTCCACATCGCGGGTGGTGCCGACATTATGGTGGCTGCCCGCCTCCCGGTGGCGGGCGATGAAGCCGTCATGGTCCGCGCGATAGGCGGGCGGCACAAGGCAGCGCACGTTCTGGCCCATCACCTCGTCACGTGGGAGACCCCACAGTCTCTGTGCCGCGTCATTATAGAAAACGATGTCGTTCCGGTCGTTGATCAGGACCACCGCCTCGGGAATATGCTGGAGCGCGAGGTCGGAAAGCTGCAGGTCCGGAGAATGCGTATAGGTTGTCATATCATCGTTTTTCTTCTGCAATCCGCTGCCGGCACGGGAATCCGGGCCAGAAACGGCCATGACCGCCCTGCTTTGCGACATTGCCGACACTTGGGGACAGCGATACGCGCATGTGCGCCGCACAGGGTCATTCAACCGGTTCTCCCTAACCGTTTATCCCCTTGGCGGGGTTCATACAAGAATGCAACGCCACCCCCGCCATGCCGGCGTGATGGAGATTGAGTCCCGTCGCGCTTCGTGACACACACGAAGGCCGGGCGGTGCACTCCTGCCTGCCCTGCCGTGCGGACCATGGAACATGCAGCATTTACGCCTCGTGCTCAAAGATGTCTGGTACCTGACCCGTCCCTATTTCATGTCGGAGGAGCGCGGGCGCGCGTGGGCGCTGCTGCTGGGCGTGCTGGCGCTGACCTTCTCGCTGGTGGGAATCGACCTGGTGCAGTCGTTCGCGCGCAACGTCTATTACACCGCCCTGCAGCAGCGCGACGTAAAGACCTTCCTGCGCGGCCTGTTCTGGTACGTGCGTAGCGAAAGCGGCGCCATCATCCCCGGTTTCTTCCCCGTCGCCGCGCCCGCGCTGCTGATGGGGGTGTACCTGCCGTACCTGCAGCAACTGCTCCAGTTGCGCTGGCGGCGGTGGCTGACGCGGCGGATGACGGCGCAGTGGCTGGAAAACCAGACCTATTACCGCATCGCCCTTGTCACCTCGGGGCTGGAGGCCGGGGCCGACAACCCCGACCAGCGCATACAGGAGGACATCAACAGCTTCATCAGCGATACGCTGACGCAGTTCGTCAACTTCGTCACCAATGTCGTCACCCTGTTCAGCTATGCCGGGCTTTTGTGGACGCTGTCGGGGCCGCTGGTGGTGCTGGGGATCACCATCCCGGGCTATTTCTTCTGGGCGGCGCTGGTATATTCGGTCTTTGCCACATGGGTCACACACCTTGTCGGGCACCGCCTCGCGGGACTGCAGTTCCTGCAGCAGCGCACGGAAGCCAACCTGCGTTACGGATTGGTACATGTGCGCGACAACGCCGAGGGAATCGCCCTGTACCGCGGCGAGGCGGAGGAGAAAGCCGGGCTGGAACACGCATTTTCCGCCGTCTATGACAATTTCCTCGCCATCATGCGCCGCACGCGGATGCTGGGGCTGCTGACGACGGGGCTGGAGGTCATCTCCGGCAATTTCGCCCTGCTCGTCGGCTCCATCCGCTATTTCGCCAACAAGATGACGTTCGGCACGCTGATGCAGATGGTCATGGCATTTTCGCGCGTGCAGGGGGCGATGGGGTGGTTTTCGACCTCCTACGCCTCGCTGGCCACATGGCATGCCGAGGTCGCGCGACTGGCGACGTTCCAGCGCGTCATGGACCGCGCCCGCGCGATGGAGGGGGAATGCCGCGTCATTCCCGCCGCCGCCGGGGCGGACATGGTCCTGCGTGACCTGACGGTCCTGCGCCCCGATGGCACGGTCATGCTGGATCATGTGTCGATGACACTGCGCCATGGGGGCATGACCGTCATTTCCGCGCCGTCGGGGACGGGGAAATCGACCCTGTTCCGGGTCATCGCCGGGATCTGGCCCTTCGCGCGCGGCGAAATCGAACGTCCCGACACCCCGATGATGTTCGTGCCGCAGCGCCCCTACCTGCCGGTGGGCAGCCTGCGCCGCGCCGTATGCTATCCCATGGCCGACACGCAGGTGGACGATGCGCACATGCGCACGGCCCTTGCGGCGGTGGGGCTGGAACGCCTGCTTCCCCTGCTGGACGAGGAAGCGCCGTGGGGACAGACCCTTTCACCGGGGGAACAGCAGCGCCTTGCCTTCGCGCGCATCCTTGTGGCGCGCCCGGCGTGGGTCTTCCTCGATGAATCGACCTCCAGCCTCGACGCCACGGCGGAAGGCATGCTGTACGCCCTGCTGCGGCAGGAATGTCCGGGCATCACCATCGTCTCGATCACGCACCGCGCCTCCCTGCTGGCGGCGCATGACACGTGCATCACGCTCCAGTCTCCATAAATCAGGAGTTTTTGGTGAAGCTTTTTGCAAAAAGCTTCAAAGGAACGCCGCCTTTTTGGAAAAAGGCGGCACCCAAAAACTTTTATCCGTTTGTCAGCGCCATGCCTGAAACCACTTTTCAGGTACAGCTTTCCGGGGAAAGTGTACTTTGAGGTACATCAATGCCCATCACGTCCCGTTCCCGGTGATGCAGCCCCCGTCCGGGATGGCCCGCGCCCTGCGCCCGCCACGCAGCAGGTCCTGCGCACTGACCAGCACGATGCCCCCCAGGATCATCACCGCGCCACAGATGAAGGCGGTATCCAACTGCTCGCCCAGCACCGTTACGCCGAACACCGTCCCGAACACCGGCGCCATGAAGGAAATCACCCCGAGGCGGGAGGCAAGGTAGATCCGCAGCAGCGCAAACCACGCCAGATAACTGGCGAAGGAGACGATCACGCTCTGATACAGCAACCCCGCCGCCAGCACGGGCGTCCATGTGACCCGGACCTCGCCCATCATCACGGCGGCAGCGGTGGCCAGCACGAATCCCCCCACAAGCTGGTACAGCAGCGTCACCGACGCGGGCGCGCGTGACAGGGCGGACACCCGTACGACCGTCGTGGTCGCGCCACTGGCCGCACCCGCCGCAATGCCCAGCAGGTCACCCAGCCACGCCATGCTGCCCGCGGGCGCCGGTCCACGCCCGGCAAAGGACGCCACCACCCCGGCAAAGGCCAGGCCGATGCCACACCATTGCAGCGGGGCAAGGCGCTCCTCCGGCAGGCACAGCCCCAGGCCGAACGCCGCGAAGATCGGCGCGGTATAGAGGAAGATCGCGATATGCGACGCCGTGGTCAGGCGCAGTCCCTCCCCCACCAGCACGAACTCCGTCCCGAACAGCAGTCCCGCCAGCACGCCGCCACGCAGCGTCCATCGTGCCAGCGCCGCATGGTCGCGCCGGTACAGCACCACCAGCGCGACCAGCACCGCCGAGATGCCCGAACGCACCCCCACCTGCAGCAGCGGCGCCATGGACGCCGCCGCCAGTTTGATGATGACCTGCTGCGTGCCCCAGATCGCGCACATCATGACCATGATGGTCGTGGCCCGTGCGTCAACGGGTCTGCGTTCGTTGCCCATGGCGTACCTTACAGTTCGTAACCATAAGGAAATAACTTGAGAATACCGGGGGATGTGCTCTTTTTTGGGAAGGGATGTGCAATTTTCGCTCATGAAACCGAAGGAACGCGCAATGTCCACTCACAGGCTGGACCCACATGACCTGGCCATCGTGCGCCTGCTGCAGGAAGATGCGGGCCAGCCACAGCGTGAAATCGCACGCCGGGTCAACCTGTCGCCCCCCGCCGTGCAGCGCCGGATCGCACGCATGCAGAAGGAGGGCATCATCCGCCGGACCGTCGCCATCGTGGATCAGGCCGCCGTGGGCTTTCCCATCACCGTGCTGGTGAATGTCACGCTGACGGATGACCGTTCGGCCACGGTGTCGGCCGTCAAGGCGTTCTTCCGCGACGCCCCCGAGGTGCAGCAATGTTACTGTGTCACCGGGACGGCGGGGTTCGTCCTGATCCTGCTGGTCCCGTCCATGGAGGATTACGAGGAACGGACCGCGCGCCTGCTGGCGGACAACGAACTGGTGCGTTCCTATCACACCGTGGTCGTGCTTGACCGTGTAAAGACCGGGACCGGCGTGCCGCTGTAGCCTGCGCCTGTCCCGCAGGATTTGCATGGGCCCCCGGCACGAAGGCTGGCTGGCATGATGGCGCCAGCCATGACACACTATGTCATAGTCGCGCCACGGGGACCCATCCCATGATCCAGCCTGCCCCCACCCCATCCCCCATGGCCTCGCGCCATCCCCATGTGCTGGAGGACAGGGGCCATGACACCATCGTGCGCGTGGGACAGGCGGACCGGTTCTGGTCCGATTTCTACCACCATGCGCTGACGGCACGGTGGAGCCGTTTCCTGTACTGGTCCATCGCGTTCTATGTCGGGATCAACGTGGTCTTCGCGCTGGCCTACATGGCGGTGGGGTCACAGGTGTCCGGCGCGCGGCAGGGCGATTTCCTCGATTACTTCTTCTTCAGCGTCCAGACCCTGTCCACCGTGGGGTATGGCGTCATGGCCCCGGTCGGCCGCACGGCGAACCTGCTGGCGACGACGGAGGTGCTGGGCGGGATGATGATCAACGCCGTGGCGACGGGCCTGGTCTTTGCCCGGTTTTCGCGCCCGCGCGCGCGCATCATGTTCAGCAAGCGCGCCGTCATCATCAACGACAACGCGACACCCCACCTCGACGTGCGTGTCGCCAACTGCCGCCGCAGCCCGATCCTGAGCGCGGATATCGAATTCTCGCTCGCGCGCCTGATCCCGCAGCCTGACGGCCATGTCACGCGGGAGTTCGCGCCCCTGCCCCTGCGGCAGTCCCACATCCCGGTCCTGCGCTTTGCGTGCCTGCCGGTGCATGTGATTGACGGGTCCAGCCCCCTGCATGGCGTAACACTGGACATGCTGCGCGCGGAGGAGGCGGAGATCATCGTCACCATCAC
The DNA here is from genome assembly GCF_013155425.1 of Gluconacetobacter entanii. Lineage (NCBI taxonomy): Bacteria > Pseudomonadati > Pseudomonadota > Alphaproteobacteria > Acetobacterales > Acetobacteraceae > Gluconacetobacter > Gluconacetobacter entanii. The sequence continues at coordinate 23,078 of NZ_JABJWD010000020.1, forward strand.
CGGCACGGACGAGGCCTCCGGCCAGTCGGTGTTCGCCCGCACGGCCTACGGGTTCGACCGGATGCTGTATGACCACCATTTCGTGGACATCATCAACACCAACCCCGATGGCAGCATCACGGTCGATTACACCCGTTTCGACGACCTCGAAAAATGCGCCTGACCCCCACCATCCACCCGTTACGCGCCTGACAGGCCCTTCCACGCCGCAAGTGCGCGCGCCCGTCCGCCCTGAAGGTCCACGATGGGCGATGGATAGGCCACGCGCCTGCGGATCGCGGGATCGCAGGTCCATGGGGTGTGGATACATGACGTGGGCAACGGCGCGAGTTCGGGCACCCATTTGCGCACATACGCGCCATCGGGGTCGAATTTCTGCGCCTGCAGCACGGGATTGAACACGCGGAAATAGGGCGCGGCATCCACCCCGCATCCCGCAACCCATTGCCAGTTAATGACATTACTTGCGATATCAGCATCGACCAGCGTGTCGCGGAACCATGCCTCCCCCACGCGCCAGTCCATCAGCAGGTGTTTCGTCAGGAACGACGCCACGATCATGCGCACCCGGTTATGCATCCATCCGGTGTGCCACAACTGCCGCATGCCCGCGTCCACGATGGGGTAGCCCGTGCGCCCCTGCTGCCACGCCCGCAGGTCATCCGTGTCATCGCGCCATGGCATCGCATCGAATTCGGTACGGAAATTGCCCGATACCAGTTCAGGCTGCGCATAAAGCAGGGACACCGCGAAATCGCGCCATCCCAGTTCCGACAGGAATTTCCCCAAATCCTGTTCACCCGCCCCGTCCCCCCCGCGCACGGCCGCGACGGCTTCGTGCCAGACCTGCCGGGGGGAGACATGGCCAAAGCGCAGGTCCGGCGACAGGCGCGACGTCGCAGGCAGGTCCGGCCGGTCGCGCGCATCGCCATATCCCGCCAGACCATCGTGGACGAAGCCGTGCAGGCGTTCGCGCGCCCGTGCCTCCCCCGGTTGCCATGCCGCGCGCAGTCCCCCGGCCCAGTCGGGGGCCACCGGGCACAGGCCAAGCGCGTCAATCCCCACGCACTGTTCCGCCCACGCGGCGGGGGGCGGGGCCGCGGGAACCTGCGCAGGCGCGGGCAGGGGCGGAAGCGGTTCGCCCATCGCACGCGCGGCACGCCACCACGCGGTATAGACCCGGAACGCATCGCCCGTGCGGGTGCGTACCGTCCATGGTTCATGCAGCACGCCGGCGGCAAAGCTGTGGGCCGCAACACCCGCTTCCTTCACGACGGCCTTGATGGCGGTATCGGTTTCGCGGCCCACGGGATCATAACGGCGGTTCCACACGATTTCCGCCGCACCCGCCTGCGCCACCAGTTGCGGCACCAGCGTTGCGGCATCACCGCGCGCCACATGCAGCACCGCCCCCACCCGCACAAGGTCCGCCCGCAGCGCGCGCAAGGCCCCATCAAGCCACCATTGCGCCGCCCCGCCCAGCGCACGCGCGAACGCATGGCCCGGGTCATGCACGAACAGGCACAGCACCGGCCGCCCCGATGCGACGGCATGTGACAGGGCCGGGTTGTCCGCCAGCCTCAGGTCGTCACGAAACCAGACGATGACGGGCGCGGTAGCGCAGGGTGTCTCGGCAGGGGAAGTCGGGGGCGGGGAAGATCGGGGCATGTCCATTCCGGCAGTGATGGCAGGACCTGCCGGTGTGCTATACCCTTGCAAACCGTTGCAAGTAAAACCTGCCCTCTTTTCTGGATAACCGGCGCGCGCCCATGTTCTTCATGTTCAAGACTGTCCTGTCGGGACTTATCATCGCCCTCGTCTCCACCATTGCGCGGCGTTATCCCGCCCTTGGCGCGCTGGTCGCATCGCTGCCGCTGATCTCGGTGTTCGGGATGCTGTGGCTGTGGGCGGAAACAAAGGATCCGGTCCGCATGGAAACCCATGTGGAGGCGACATTCTGGTACGTCATCCCGTCGCTGCCGATGTTCCTGCTGATCCCGTACCTGATGCGCCATGGGGTCGGTTTCTATCCCGCGCTGCTGATGGGATGCGTGCTGACCGCCGTACTTTACATGGGGGTCACATGGTGCGCCGCGCGCATGGGCGTGAACCTGTAGGGACCGGGAGTTTCCGGATGCCGTGTCCTTTAGGGAAATGTGGCGTTCCCAGAAGCTTTTTAAAAAATCTGCACCAGAAACTTCTATAAATTCTATCCGATATTTTTAAATATCCTTTCGGATACATCTTTTTTCAGAAATATCCGTCCGGACAGACGCCTTCCCCGTCAGGGGGAGGCAGGCGGGGATGCGTGCGCCGGGACCGTGGCCTGCACGTTCTGCCCGACAGGGGCGGCCTGGGGCGTGTTCTCCGGCTCCTCGAACATCGCGCGACAGCCCGGGGAAAGCTTGTCGAGCTTGCTTTCAAGACATTCCTCCATCAACTGTTCATTGGGGATGTCCATGAAACACAGCCTGAAGACGTCCTTCTTGCACGCCGATGCCTGGTCCTCCCGCCCGGCGGCGGCGTGGGCGGGCAGGGCCTGCGTCATGCCCCAGAACATCGTGACGAGTGCGCACGCCATGATGCGCAGGTCGTGATGTCCGGTTTCATGATGACGCAGCATGTCTTGATCCTCCTTGAAAAAATGGGCCGTGGAAAACGGGCCTGAAATGGGGCATGCGCGATGGAGGTCCCGGTGCGCGGCAGGCGGCGCAATGCGACGCGACAACATGGGCCGGACCGCCATCCGGGGCGCGGCGGGACGTGTGTCCAACGCGGAACATGTCGAAAAGTTTCCCGATTATTACGTGAAAATCCAGGAAATAACATCATTTATCTGTGATGATACGCATCCCCGCCTGCCTGCGTTGACACCCCACACCACAACCAGCACCGAAAGGAACGGCATCATGGCCAACGAAACAGCCACTCAACTGGGGAATGCGGCAGGCAAGGTTGCGGACGTCCTGACGGGCGCACGGACGGACAAGTCCGGCCTGATGAGCGCGATGATCGAATATATGGGCGCACGCAACGGCACCGGACGCCGCATCCTGCATGAACGCGCCCGCAACGAAGGGCTGGAGCCGACCGTGCGGCAGTGGGAGGCCGCCCCCTCCCCCGCGCCGACGCAGGCGGACGTCGTGACAAAGCTGCTGCCCGCCGACGTGATCGACCATTTTTCCCGCCAGACGGGACTGTCACACGCGGCGACCATCGCGGGACTGGCGGACCTGCTGCCCCACCTGTCGCGGCTGGATGGCTGACGGCGCGCATGGGAAAATGGGGCAGGTGGGATGCAGCCATCCCCCTTGCGCGGCGGGGTCATTGACGCGACCGTATGCGTCACACGACGGACCGACGCATCACGGAGACGACCATGACCACCACCGACACCCAACACGACAAGAGGGCCATCATCGTGACGGGAGGCAGCCGTGGCATCGGCCATGCGATCTGCCGCCTGCTGGCGTCCCATGGCTATCCCGTGGCGATCAACTACAGCCACACCGCCGCCCCGGCGGAGGAACTGGCCGCCAGCATCCGCGCACAGGGGGGCCATGCCGTGGCGATTGCCGCGAACGTGGCCGACCCGGCGCAGATCACCGCCCTGTTCGACCGCGCCACGCGCGAACTCGGCCCGCTGGGCGGACTGGTCAACAATGCAGGCGTCACGGGGACGAAGGTCCGCGTGGATGAACAGACGGCCGAAACACTCGACGCCCTGTTCGACATCAACGTGCGTGGCAGCATGCTGGCGGCGGGCGAGGCCGTGCGCCGCCTGTCCACGCGCCATGGCGGACAGGGCGGCAGCATCGTCAACCTGTCCTCGGTCGCGGCGCGCCTGGGCGGCCTGCCGGGACTGGTCCCCTATGCCGCGACCAAGGCCGCGATCGAGACCTTCACGCGCGGACTGGCCAACGAGGTCGCGCGGGAGGGCGTGCGCGTCAACGCCGTCGCCCCCGGCCTGACGGCGACCGACATGGTCCCCCCGGAAACCGAGGCCCTGGTGGACAAGGTCGTGCCGATGGGCCGCACCGGCCATCCCGACGAAATCGCGCAGGCGGTGCTGTTCCTGATCTCCCCCGCATCTTCGTACATGACCGGCAGCATCATGACAGTTTCGGGCGGACGCTGATACACTGCCACCCATTGCAGCCATCCCGAGGAGATCGCAGCACATGTATATTGCCATGAACAGATTCCGCATTCCCCCCGAAAACGAGGACGCCTTTCGCGAACGCTGGCTGGGGCGCGAAGTCCACCTGCATACCGTGCCCGGCTTCATCAGCTTCCAGCTACTCGCCGGTCCGCGTCACGACGACTACATCCTGTATGCCTCCCACACCATCTGGCAGTCCCGCGCCGCATTTGAAAACTGGACCCGTTCGGACGAATTCCGCGCTGCCCACGCCAGCGCGGGCACGAAGAAACCGCTGATGATCGGCCCGCCCGTATTCGAAGGCTTCGATGTGGTACAGAACATCGTCGCGCGCATGCCCGACGGCGAGGGCTGAGGCCACAGGCCCCGCCCCATCCTGTCACATTTGCGCGCGGCACGCGGAATGTTACGTTTCCATGCCCGCGCGCATCCCGTATGATCGGCCCCTGCGCGGGGCCACGGGTTCCGTCTCCTTTCCCGGACCACAGGAACCCATCGCCATGTCCCCAGCCGCCCTGTCACGTCGCAGCCTCCTCCTTGGCGGGGTCACGGCGGCGGGACTGATGACGGCGCGCGCACGGGCCGGCACGCCCGCCCCGCTGGCGCAACCGTCCAGCGTGGTCACCACCCCGCCGCGGCAGTGGGGGCCGCATGCCCCGGCGCCCTACCTGCCGGATCCGGATATCCTTGCGATTGACCCGTCATTTTCCAACCTTGTCTATGGCAACGCCAATATCCGGCTGGCATGGCGGGGTGGCGACTGGCTGGAAGGTCCGGCGTGGAGCACGCAGGGACGTTTCCTGCTGCTGAGTGACACGATCCGCGCGCAGCAGTACCGTTACCTGTGGGAGACGGGGACGGTTTCGGTCTTTCGTGACTATTCCTACAACAGCAACGGCAATACGTTCGATGCCGAAGGCCGCCTGATCAGTTGCGAACACGGCATGCGGCGGGTCGTGCGCTGGGAACATGACGGGTCGTGCAGCGTGCTGGCGGACCGGTACCAGGGCGCGCCGCTCAATTCCCCCAACGACGTCGTGGTCCATCCCGATGGCGGCATCTGGTTCACCGACCCCGGATATGGCGACACCATCGTCGAAGGCCACCCCGACGCGCCGGGGGGACGTGCCAACCGCATGGGCCGCGAACGCTGGGCCATGGACGGGGAGGTCGTGGCCCAGTTCGCAGGCCATGCGCGGCAGGACGACCATGTCTTTCGCATCGACCCGCACACCGGCGAACTGCGCGCCGTCCTGACGCAGCAGCAGCTTGCGGGGCCGAACGGGCTGTGCTTTTCGCCTGATGGCAGCATCCTTTACGTGATTTCCAGCGGCGCGGGACCGGGACAGGACGGCCCCGGCGGGGACCAGCGCATCCATGCCTATGACCTGAAGGACGGGGACGTGCGCAATGGCCGCGTGTTCGCTGACATGATGCTCGACGGGCACCAGTTGGGACCGGATGGCATGCGCGCGGACATCTTCGGCAACCTGTGGTGCGGCGCGGGCGGGCCGCTCGGCCTGTGCGGCGTCGTGGTCTACAGCCCCGCCGGGCGCATGATCGGACGGCTGCGCCTGCCGCGCGGGGTGTCGAACCTGACGTTCGGCGGGCCAAAGCGCGACACCCTGTTCATGTGCGCGGCCGATGCGCTGTTTACACTGGTGGTCAATACGCAGGGCGCGGGCCTGTCCTGACAACCTGATTCGCTAAAAGTCCTGGTTTCCAAAGGGCAATGCCCTTTGGTGGGGGTTCGGGGGCAAAGCCCCCGAGTGTCTGCCTATGCCCCGCCAACCCCATGCCCGACCATCGCCATCGGGTTGACCAGACGGTCGAACGTCGCCCCGTCCACCAGTCCCGACGCCAGCGCGGCCTCGCGCAGGGTAATGTCCTGCTCCATCGCCCGGTGCGCAATGGCGGAGGCATTGTCATAGCCGATTTCGGGACTCAGCGCGGTGACCAGCATGACCGATCCTTCGACATACTGGCGGATGCGCTTGAGGTTCAGGCGCGTCCCCTCCACCGAGAACACACGGAAATTGTGGCACCCGTCGGCAAGGATGCGGATTGCATGGATCACGTTGGCCACGATCACCGGACGCATCACGTTCAGGTCCAGTTGCCCCTGGCTTCCGGCAAAGGCCACGGTGGCGTCATTGCCCATGACCTGCGTGCAGATCATCACCATCGCCTCGCACTGGGTCGGGTTGACCTTGCCGGGCATGATGGATGAGCCGGGTTCGTTTTCCGGCAGGTGCAGTTCCCCCAGGCCACAGCGCGGGCCGGAGCCAAGCCAGCGCATGTCGTTGGCGATCTTCATCAGCGCCACGGCCACCCCGCGCAGCGCGGCCGACACCCGCACCATCGCGTCCAGCCCGCCAAGGGCCGCGAACTTGTTGGGCGCGGTGACGAATTCCCGCCCCGTCAGGGCCGCAATCCGCTGCGCGATGGCATGGCTGAATCCCGGCGGTGCATTCAGGCCCGTGCCCACCGCGGTCCCCCCCGCCGCAAGCTGCAGCACGCCGCCACGCGCGGCCTTTACCGCATCCAGCGCGTCCTCCAACTGGCACGCCCAGCCGGACCATTCCTGTCCCACCGTCAGCGGCACCGCATCCTGCAGGTGCGTGCGCCCGATCTTGACCACGTCATGCCATTCCTCCGCCTTGGCGCGCAGGGCGGCAATCAGTTCCTCCACACGCGGCATCAGGCGGTCGTCGATTTCCAGCAGGGTGGCGACATGCATGGCGGTGGGAAAGGAATCGTTGCTCGACTGTCCCATATTCACGTCATCATTGGGATGGACCGGGGTCTTGGACCCCAGCACACCCCCCAGAAGCTGGATCGCACGGTTGGCGATCACCTCGTTGACGTTCATGTTGGTCTGCGTGCCCGATCCGGTCTGCCAGACGAACAGGGGGAATTCGCTATCCAGCGCGCCACTTGCGACCTCGTCGGCGGCACGGCAGATGGCGTCGGCCTTCCATTGCGGCAGGCGGCCATCGGCGGCATTCACCAGCGCCGCCGCCTTCTTCACGATGCCATAGGCATGGCAGACCTCGATCGGCATGTGGTCGCGGCCGATGGAGAAATGCACAAGGCTGCGCTGCGTCTGCGCACCCCAGTAATGGTCGGCGGGGACGTCGATGTCACCCATCGAATCACGTTCGCGACGCAGGCCGGTGGCCTTGATGCCAATGGGACAGTCGATCAGTTTCGGCGGCTGGGTCATGGGGGACGTTCCTTCCTGTGGTTTTCAGGAAATATGGGAACGCCTGCCGCCCGATACGCCCCCACGCACCATCACAAGCCGGTGCGCGGGGGAAACAGCGGATCAGAAATCCGCTTCGAGCGTGAAGTGATAGGCACGCGGCATGCCGGCATAGGCGGCGCTGGTGCCTGCGGTGGTGACCGACGTACCTTCGGCCGTGCCGTTATAGACCGACGACCAGTACCGTTCGTTGGCAACATTGGTCACGCCGAAACGCGCCATCCACGGATGCTTGCCCGCACGGAACGGATAGCGCACGCCCATGTCCAGCGTCACATACGACCCGGCAAAGGTGGAGTTGTAGACATCCGCCGCGCGACGGCCCGTGTAATGGACGTTGGCATTGACCGCGAGGCCGTTCAGCGCAAAGCCCTGCGCGAAGGGAACGCGGTAATCCAGCAGCACGTTGGCCTGCAGCGGGGCGACGCCCACCGCCTGCTTGTTGGAGGTCGCGGCGGTCCCGGTGTTGAGCACCTGCGCATCGATCCATGTCATGCCGCCGATGACCGACAGGCGCGGCGTGATATGGCCCATTGCCTGGAATTCGACGCCATAGTTACGCTGCGTGCCGTAATTGCCATAGATGTCGGTCTTGGGATCGATGAAGGAATAGCTGCGCGTCGCGCGGAAGCCCGCGATGTTGAACTGCATGTTGCGGTACATATACTTGTACCCGACCTCGAATTCCTCGCTGCGGACGGGCGCGGTATATTCATTGTCATTCAGCGCGCCAGCCGAGACCGAAGACCCGGCCTGCAGCGAACGGCCATAGGTGAAATAGGCCGTCTGGTTGTCGGTGGGCTTGTACACCAGGCTTGCCATCGGGCTGAACGCCGCATCGACATCGGGGGCATGCTTGGTCGCGCCCTTTGACAGGTGCGTGGTCGTGACGGTGTAGCCGTCGATGATCGACGTGGTCGGCTTGCCCGCGATCGTGCCGGTCGAATCCTGGTCCAGCCAGCTCCACGCCAGCGTGCCGCTTGCCGACCAGTGGCGGTTGAAATGCACCGTGTCGCCCAGGATCATCGACTGGTAACGCACATACTGCGATTCATACTTGCCGTGATAATAGGGCTGCGGCACGTTGCGGCCCACCGGGTTGTAGAGCGAGGCGGACTTGATGTCCGTATAGCTCTGCCCGCTCAGCGGGTTATAGCCGCCTTCCATGTAGCCATTGGTGCCGATCACGAGGTCATGCGTGATGAAGCCGGTATGCACGCGCCCGTTGACATAGGCCATGTTGCTGCCGACCTTGAAGTCATTGACCGTGGTGGCCGCCGACATCGCCTGCTTGTAATCGCCCTTGTTGTCGATCAGGGTGTCCGCCGCCTCGAACACCTGACGGCCGGAATCCTGGTACAGCCCGCCGATGACGAAGCTCCAGTTATCGTTGATCCGGTGCTTCAGCTTGGCGAGGAACACGTTGTTTTCGGAATTGAAGCCCGCATTGTCCTGCCCCATGTGCGGCTTGCCCAGGTCGGGGGCGGTGGGCAGGTGGTACCCGGCAAGGTTGATGCCCGCGGGCATGCCGCGTTCATCGAACGTGTAATGGCTGGCGTCGAGTTCCAGCACCGTGTTGTGGTCGATATGGATGTCGAAATCCGCACTGACGAGGTTACGGCGCACCCAACTGTCCTGCACATAGGACGTGCCATCGCCATGCAGCAGGTTGATGCGGTAGCCCAGCCAGCCATGTTTGCCGACCCGGCCGGAGGAATCGACATTTTCCATCAGCGTGCCGATGGAATCCACGCCCACCGCAAGGCGGTTGATCCGTTCATCCGTCGGGCGTTTCAGGCCATATTCGAACGTGCCCGCCGGGTTCTGCGGCCCATACAGCGCACCGGCCAGCCCGTTGAGGACCTGCACGTTGTCGAACTGCTCCGCCGCATACGGGGTGACGGTAAAGGCGTTCAGCCCGTCGATGCGGCTGTTGGAGATGACGTCCGCCTCGAACCCGCGCGACTGCGGACGGCTGGTACCCGGATCGGCACGGGTTTCCAACTGGACCGAGGGCATGTACTGCATCAGGTCGTTGACGTTGCGCGCCTGCTGGTTGACGATCACGTCATGCGGGACGGTCATGATCGACATCGGCGTGTCAAGCGTGCGCCGCGTGCCCAGCGGGCCGAGGTTCGCCGTCTTCTTGTTGTAATCGGCGGCAGCGCCAGACGCCATGCGCCGGTGGCCGATCACGGTCATGTCCTCCGCATTGGCGGAACCAACGGCGGTGGAGGCGACGGCTTCCTGCCCCGGCGCAACCTGCGTGGGAGCGGCCTGCGCAGCGGTGCCCTGTGCGGTGGTGGCCTGCGTGGTGGTGGCATGGCCGGTGGACGGCCCCTTGGACGCAGGCTGCGCAACGGTGGCGGCAACGGCCGACAGGCCCATGGGGGTCAGGCCCAGTCCTGCCGAAACAACATAAATCGCCGTCCTCTTGACCGTGCGCATGCGGCTACCTTCTGAAAGAATTGTGATAAAAGATATCCCGGCGTATATAATCGTGATTACGGCATGTCTATATTCGTTCGTATATGTACCGCATTTTTTTACGAACCGTCCCGGTGGCCGTCCTCTGCCATGAAAATAAATTTCATAGCTGCACCAAACGTTTCTTTCTTTTGTTCGGGATTACATAGGCGCGGCGGCACCGGCACCAACTGTTGCAGTAAAGACACATAATTTTCTGGAATGTATATCGGCCAGAACTTTCGAAATAACTATATTCTTCCGTATATAGACAATACAGGACGATTCCTGCACAAAATATCATGCATGGTGACATGGACAGGACATCATCCCGCACGATGCCATCATGACGACATACATGGGGCCGGCCCCATTACTTTGCGAATGAAAATTATTTACATCATTGGCGGGCCATCATGATGGCCCGCCGCCACGACACGCGACGCAACCCCGCCACGGGGCGGGCGTTCAGCAACGTGCATCCCATGCCGTGTGGATGAAAGAAGACACAAGATCATCGGCGCTGAACTTCCCGCCCCCGGCGTTTCGCGCATCGGGACGGGATTATCCGGGGAACCGTCATGTCCGTGCCGCGCCTCCTCCTCTGCCTGTCCTGTATCATCGCGATGGCCGGGTGCATGGGGCCTGACCCACGCATCGCACCGCGCCATGGCGACCCGTCCGCATCGCCCCTGACCGCATCGGGCACGCAGTCCACGCAACGGGGCGGCACCGCAGGCGGCGGATACGATCAGGGACTGCCGCAATAGGCGCATGGGCGGAAGTGGACGCGCATCATGGGCCCTGGCCATGCCCCCGTGATGGCCCCGTCCCGGCGCAAGGGGGGCAGACCTGCATTCACATGGAGGCTCCCATTCTGAAAAATGTCACGGAACCTTGAGGGAATACAGTAGTGTTACAACATCGCATCCACTGGATGCCCTGTATGCTGGCTCCCCAAGCCCAAGCTGACTGAGGAAACATTAATGTCCGACCTGATTGTCATCGGTTTCGACGCGATCGACGAAGCCACCGCCGCCCTGACGGAATGCAAGGCGCTGGAAAAGGAATACCTGCTGGACCTGGAGGACGCGGTCGTCGTCGTGCGTGACGCGGCGGGCAAGATCCACCTGCAGCAGACCGTGAACCTGGAGAAGGTGGGCGCATCCTATGGCCTGTTCTCCGGCGGGTTCTGGGGCGCGCTGGTGGGGCTTCTGTTCCTCAACCCGCTGGCCGGGTTCGTCGCGGGCAGCGTCGTGGGCGCGGGCGCGGGTGCGCTGGCTGGCTCCATGAGCGATTACGGCATTGATGACAAGTTCATCAAGTCACTGGGAGCGACGATCCCGGTCAACACCTCCGCCCTGTTCATCCTGGTGCGCAAGTCGCAGCCTGAGAAGGTTCTGGCGGACCTGAAGCAGTTCAAGGGCCATGCCCGCATCCTGCAGACCTCCCTGTCCCCCGCCGACGAGGAAAAGCTGCGCGCGGCACTGGGCGAAGTCGCGGCGAAGACCACGCCGGCGGCCTGAACGCGGCCACGCCCGTGTTTCTGAAAATATGGAATGAGCGTTTTCGGATGCCGCCTTTTTTAAAAGGCGGCATTCTTTTTGCGGTTTTTCCAGCAAAACGCCCCTGAATGCGTATGGGCCGGGCCTGAAATGTCGTGGGGGACGCGCGGGATGCTGCCCTGAAACCCGCCAAAGGGCATTGCTCCTTGGAAACCATGGCCTTCCCATGACGTGATGGCCATGGGCCGCGCTCCCGCGCCCACATATCGTTGATGAGCAGGCGCGGGAGCGGGATGATAGGATGATTTCCCACCACCGCCCGAGGAAACCGCATGCGCCTGTTCCGCCCCACCGGCCACCTCCGTCCCCGCCTGCCCGCACTGCTGGGCCTTGCGCTGTGTCTGGGCGGTGGCCTGCCGCAGGCTGGCGCCGCCACCCCGACACGCACCGAATCCCCCGCGCTGAAGGTCGCCTATACCTCCCGACGGGTGATGAACGCGGTGACCGTATCGGATGACGGGCGGGTGTTCGTTTCCTTCCCTTACTGGGGCGGGGGTGACACGCCGGGGCCGACGGTGGCCGAACTGGCCCCCGATGGCACGGCCCGTCCCTATCCCGATGCGAAATGGAACGACTGGGCCACGTCGCATGACAACGACCATGCGTTCGTGCGCGTCAACGCGATCCGCATCGGCCCCGACGGGAAGCTGTGGGTCGTGGATTCAGGGGAGGCCAATGTCGGCGGCGCGCCCAATCCCCCCACCGGGGCCAAGGCCAAGCTGGTGGTCATCGACATCGCGACCGGGCAGGTCACCCGCACCATCAGCCTTGCCGGCGCCAGCACGCCACATACCTATATCGACGACCTGCGTTTCCATGGTTCCACCCTGTTCCTGACGGATGCGGGTGATCCGGGACTGGTGGTGGTGGACATGAACACCGGGCGGCAGCGGCGGGTGCTGGAACATGCGCGCTCCACCACCGATGAACGCCCGATGTATGCCGAAGGACAACTGCTGATCAGCAACGGCAGGCCCGCGCGCGTCCATGCGGATCAGCTTGAGGTCTCCCCCGACGGGACGAAGCTGTATTTCCAGCCAAGTTCCGGCCCCATGTGGGTCGTCCCCACCGCAGCGCTGGAGGATGCGGGACTGTCGCCCGCCGCGCTGGAGAAACAGGTGCGCCTGTTCCACGACACGCCCACCACCGGCGGCACGGCCATTGACGGGGACGGCAACCTGTATGTGTCCGACACGAACCTTTTGCGGATCCTGCGCATTACGCCGGGGGGACAGGTCTCGACACTGGTGGCGGACAGGCGACTGGTCTGGGCCGATGCCATGTGGATCGCCCATGATGGCGCGCTATGGATCCCCGCCGTGCAGTTGAACCGCACGGCCACGTTCGAACGCGATGGCAGGTCGCACCTGAACCTGCCGGTTGCGATCTACCGCATGGACCTGCATCTCAGGCCCGTGCGGTAGGGGGACTTTGCAGGAAAACGGATAAACATCCCGGGCTCTGCCTTCATGATCGGGAAAGGCGGTGCCTTTCGACGCTTTTTCGACCCCAATCTGCCGTTATCCGCCAGATGGAGGCGCGCCTATCTATCCCGGCACCATGACGGAGACGCCAAACGCACCCGTGGGAAAGCCGGTACGTGCGACCTCCCCGCCAGACAGGTGGGCGATATCCGACAGGGAATAATCGTTCAGCGCCTCCATGAAGGCCGCATGCGCCATGTCGAACATCTGTGCAAAGGCGCCGGGCTGCCGGGTGGCGGGGCGTGCGGCCTCGATACAGCGGATGACATCGCCGACACGCACCCGCGCGGGATCCTTGCGCAGGCGCAGCAGCCCATCCCCGGCGGTGGACCGTTCGATCAGGCCGCAGCGGTCCAGGTCGTGCAGGACCCCGGCGACTTCCTGGGCCGACAGGCCGCACCTGCCCGATATGTCCTGAACACTGGCCGACCTGCTGGAATATCGCGTCATGCAGATAAGGAATTTCACTGCATGGTCTGTGTGTAGGGAAAGCTGCATCTAATTTTGCATCTCGCACGCAATGACTGATCCTGCGACGTCGGGTCGCCAGTTTCACTTTTATATAAAATCTGCAAACAGACAACACATTAGACCAGTCTCTTATAACCCTGGCGGCCTGTATGCGCATCTGCCTGCGGACCCATGAAGCCGGACTGTACGGCCATAACGGGGCAGGATTGGGGCAGATGCATGCGCCTGCGGGCAATCGTGCATTTTGCTTCGATAAATTTGTAATATTCGCGTGACGAACGCCACGGGGCGCGCCATATCGGTGAAAATGCGGCCCTTCCTTTCGCGCGCCCCGTGGCGCTTCCTTGCACGCCCCTTCACCACCGCGCTGCCGGGGGCGTGGCTGTATGCGCCACGCCTGACGGCGGCGGGGTTTTCGCTGCGCACCACCATCGCCGCCCTGCTGGCGCTGGCCATCGCGTTCGGCATGGAACTGGGCGAACCGCAATGGGCGCCCATGACGGTGTGGATCGTGGCGCAGGGCACGCGCGGCGAAAGCATTTCCAAGGCGCACTGGCGCATTGTCGGCACGCTGGCGGGCATTGCCTCGGCCATCGTGCTGATCGCGGCCTTCCCGCAATCGCCATGGCTGTTCTTCCCCGCGCTGTCGCTGTGGGTGGGGCTGTGCACGGCGCTGGGCACGCTGGTGCACAATTTCCGCAGCTACGCCTTCGTGCTGACGGCCTATACCTGCGCCATCGTGGCACTGAGTGCGACGGCCATCGCGGACCAGGTCTTCACCCTCGCCATGGCGCGCGGCAGCTACATCCTGCTGGGCGTGATCTGCGAGATGGTGGTGGGCATGGTCTGCCTGCCCAACGTCGCGGCCCAGGCGCGCGAGGCCGTGACGACGCAGTTGCGCCAGATCATCACGCAGGCGGCGATGGCGGTGCGCGACATCCTTGCCGGCCGTCCCCCGCCGGAAGGCGACCTGCATGGCATCTTCTCACGCGCGCTGCTGCTCAATGACCGGATCGAATTCAGCGCGATCGAGGTCGGGCGGGAAAAACACGTCGTCGCCTTCGCCCGCGCGACGCTGGGACTGGTCACGCGCATGACGTCGCGGGGCCTGGGCATGCGCAGCCGCCTGCTGGCGATTCCCGATCACTCCGCGCTTGCAGGTGCGGTCATCGACGATACGATCGCGCTGCTGGGGCTTCTGCCCGATGCGCTGGGCGATGCGCGTGCGCTGGCGCGGATACGGACCGACATGGCGCACCTGACCCGACGGTGCGCGGATGGCATCGCATGGACCACGCGCCCCCTGACCGATAATGCTGCGATCGAGGCCGCAACGGGCGACCGGATCGTGCTGCAGGGGATGGAACTGCTGCTGCATGAGATTTCCCACCTCCTCGCCTGTTTTGCCGATGACCCGCGCGAGGCGCTGACGCCGGGGCGTTTCAGCCTGCCGCGTCCCGACAACTGGCATGCCGCATGGCATAACGGCCTGCGTTCGGGCGTCGCGGTCCTGACGGCGGCATTGATATGGGAGACGACGGCATGGGCGCAGGGTGCGCTGTTCGTCACCTTCGTCTGTGTCGTGTGTGCGCGCTTCGCCTCCTTCAGCAACACGGTGCTGGCCAGTGCGGCGTTCTTTTATGGCGCGGTGTGGGCGGCGATGGCCGCCGTGGTCCCGGTCTTCGTGGTGATGCCGCTGACCTCGGCCTATCCCGTGCTGTGCTTCAGCATCGCGATCCCGATGTTCATCGGCGGCCTGGCGACACGCAACCCCTCCACGGCGGCGATGGCCGCGTCGTTCAGCAATTTCTTCCCCTACCTGCTTGGCCTCGACAACCACAGCCGCATCGACGAACTGCAATGGTTCAACACCACCTTCGCGCTGCTCAGCGGCCTTGGCTTCGGGGTGCTGGTCTTCCG
Organism: Gluconacetobacter entanii; assembly: GCF_013155425.1. Taxonomy (NCBI): domain Bacteria; kingdom Pseudomonadati; phylum Pseudomonadota; class Alphaproteobacteria; order Acetobacterales; family Acetobacteraceae; genus Gluconacetobacter; species Gluconacetobacter entanii. The sequence goes on from NZ_JABJWD010000020.1 coordinate 38,411, forward strand.
CTACGTTCTGCCGTTCAACCTGCGGCGGTTCTGCGCGCTGTTCCGCGCCCGCACGCTGGGCAACCTGCATCGCATCGGGCGCACGCCCGCACGGATGGAGGAAGACGTCTGGATCGGCGGCATCATACAGGGCATGGAAAACCTGATCGCGCATATGGGCCACAGGGGGGACCGCCTGACGGATGCGTGGCTGCATGGGGCGTTTTCGGTCATGACCATTGGCCGCAACCTGCTGTACCTGCGTGATTTCCGTGGCGACCCGCGCATTCCGGACAATGCGCGCGCCGACCTGTCGGCCCTGTTCGATGCCCTGTCGCATGCCGCCACCGGCCCGGCCACGCTGGCGCGCCAGGTCCGCGCCACGTTCGAGCGCCTGCATGGCATGGAGCGGACCTCCGGCGATACGGGCACGCGCATCGCGCTGAGTGCCGCGCTGGGCGGCCTGATCATCGTCGCGACCGAACTGGGCCGGGGGAATGTCTTTTTCAGCCCCGGCGCCGCCTGTCCCGACCCGCGCGCCCGCGCCTGAGCACGGCGACAGCCCGTGGTAAAACCTCCGGCGCGGTGATATGACCGCAGCACGGATATCGCCAGATCCGGACGAAAACGGGCCATTCCCTTCCCGCCCTTTCCCGCCGCGACGGCAGGGCGGGGGCTGGCATGGCCCACCCCATGATGACGGAAGACGGACTTTTCATGAACGCGCCCCTCCCCTGCCTGAGCATAGAGCCCGTGACCGCCCCGCTGCAGGGGCGCGTGGTCCTGCCGGGGTCGAAATCCGTGACCAACCGCGTCCTGCTGCTGGCGGGACTGGCGCGCGGCACGTCGCACCTGACGGGCGCACTGAAAAGCGATGATACCCTGTACATGGCGCAGGCCCTGCGGCAGATGGGCGTGGACGTGGAACAGCCCGATGCGACCAGCTTTGTCGTGCGCTCCACCGGCATGCTGCGCGCGCCGGACGCCCCGCTGTTCCTGGGCAATGCGGGCACGGCGGTGCGGTTCCTGACGGCGGCAAGCGCACTGGTGCGCGGCACGGTGGTCGTGGGGGGTGACGCCAACATGGCGCGCCGCCCCATCGCCCCGCTGGTCACCGCGCTGCGCCAGCTTGGCATCGACGCCAGCGCGCCAAGCGGGTGCCCGCCCGTCACCATCCATGGCACCGGCGGGCTGTCGGGCGGGTCGGTGGAAATCGACGCCAGCCTGTCGAGCCAGTACGTCTCCGCCCTGCTGATGATGGCGGCATGCAGCAGCAAACCCGTGCGCATCAGCCTGTCCGGGCCGCATATCGGGGCGCAGGGCTATATCGGGCTGACCATCGCGGCGATGCGCGCCTTTGGCGCCAGCGTCATGGCCGGGGATGACGCATCGTGGACCGTCGCACCGGGCGGCTATACCGCGACCGACTTCCGCATCGAACCCGATGCCTCCGCCGCGACATACCTGTGGGCGGCCGAGGCGCTGTCGGGCGGCGCAATCGACATCGGCTTTCCCATCGACGATTTCACGCAGCCCGATGCCGCCGCGTGGCGCGTGATCCAGTCCTTCCCCCATATGCCCGCCGTCATCGACGGGTCGCAGATGCAGGACGCGATCCCGACGCTGGCGGTCATGGCGATGTTCAACGCAACGCCGGTGCGCTTTGTCGGGATCGAGAACCTGCGCGTCAAGGAATGTGACCGCACGCATGCGCTCGCAACGCAGATGCAGCGCATCAATCCCGCCTACGCACGCGAAGAAGGCGACGACCTGCTGGTCTTCCCCAGCCCCGACCCCGTGCAGACCGCCAAAGAGGTGCGGATCGAGACCTATGACGACCACCGCATCGCCATGTCCTTTGCCCTTGCGGCGCTGAAGATCCCGGGGATTTCGATCCTCAATCCCGGCTGCGTGGGCAAGACGTTCCCGGCCTACTGGGACACGCTGCGGGCGCTGGGCGTGAAGATCGCGCCCTGCGGGTAGAAACAAAGGCACAGGGCGCTGCCCTGAAACCCGGCAAAGGGCATTGCCCTTTGCAAACCATGACTTTTAACGAATCAGGGTGCAGGGATCGCGATCCCTGCCGGGTCCGGGAAGCCGCCCGGGTGGCGCAAACGCCGACTTCCTCAGGGGCGTTGCCCCCGAACCCCCACCAAAGGGCATTGCCCTTTGGAAACCATTACTTTTCCTGCCGGATGATCGCCTCTGCCGCCGCCACGGCGGTATGGAGCTGCGCGTGGATGTTGGCGGGTTCCACCACGGGGGTGATGCGATGGCGGTCCATGTCGGCACGCAGGTAGGGGCTGACCCGGCCAAAGATCACGGTAACGCCCCGCGCACGCAGGGCGGTGAACAGGTCGCGCAGGTCGCTGGCGGCGGAAAAGTCGATATCCGTAATGGCGCTGGCGTCCACCACAAGGCACGACAGGGGCCTTGACGCCCCCTCCACCATCACGCGCACATCCGCGACGAACCGGGCGGAGTTGGCATAGAACAGGTCCGCGCAGAACCGGTAGACCACCAGCCCCGGCGACGTCCACACCCCGGCGGCGACACCGCGCGGTTCCAGCAGGCCGGAATGCGGGTCATGGCACAGGATCATGGTGTGGGGTTCGTAACTGTGGCGCACATGGCGAAACAGCGACAGTGCGATGGCAAGGAAGATCCCCTGTTCCACCCCGATGCCGACCACCGCCGCCGCCGTCACCAGCGCCAGCCCGCATTCGCCGGGGCTTTCACGCCGGATGGCACGGATCGCGCGCAGGTCAACCATCCCCACCGCCACCGTAAAGACGATGGAGGCCAGCACACAGCGCGGCAGGTACCGCAATGGCCCCGTCAGGAACACCAGCACCACCGCCGTCACGGCGGCGAAGGTCAGTTGCGCAAGCTGCGTGCGCGCACCGGCCCGCGCGGCCATCGCGGTCTGGGTCGGGCTGCCATTGACGGTGAATGTCCCGCTCAGCCCCGCTACGGCATTGGCCGCGCACAGGCCAAGGATGTCCGCATTGTCATCCACCGGGTCGTGAAACCGCAGGGCGAACGCACGCGATGTCGCCGCACTCTGCGCAATGATGACGAACACGCACGACGTGGCGACCGGCAGCAGCGCGAGCATGTCGTTCCATGACACATCGGGGACATGCAGGCGGGGCAGGCCGCTTTCGATCGGGCCGAGCGTCTCTATCCCATGGCCCGACAGGCCGAACATCATGCTGGCGATGATCGACCCCACCACCGTCACCAGCGCCAGCGGCGCGCGCGGCGCCAGCCTGTCGCCCACCATGATCAGCCCCACGACACAGGCCGACAGCACCATGGTCGGCCCGCTGGCCCGTGGCAGGTACGCCACCGTCTGGAACAGTTGCAGAAGCGGATTGTGCGCGGTGGTCACGATGCCCAGCATGTCGCGCATCATCGCCAGCGCGACCTGGATCCCCACCCCCGCCATGAACCCCACCAGCACGGTACGCGACAGGAAATCGGCTAGGAACCCAAGGCGGAACAGGCGCGCAACCAGCAGGAATCCCGCGCTGAGCAGGGCAACCATGCTGACCAGCGCCATGTAATGCGGACTGCCCGGCGGGGCCATGCGGCCCAGCGCGCTGGAAAAGATGGCGGCGGTGGCGGAATCGGCCGCCACCACCAGATGACGCGACGCGCCGAAACACGCAAACGCCACCAGCGGCAGCAGCACCGTATACAGCCCCGTCACCGCAGGCATGGCGGCAATGCGGGTGTAGCCCAGAACCTGCGGGATGTTCATCGACGCCAGCGATATCCCCGCGATGACGTCACGCAGGCGCGCACGCCATCCCCCCGGCGCGCGCGGGCCCTGTGCGGCACCTGTTTTCATGACCATGATACCAAAATCGCCCGTAATCCTGCCACCCGGACCACAAAGCCGGGCCGCGCCACGTCACCGTGGCAAAGACCGTCGATCATATCGTAAAATGCACGCAGCACGCCACAGCACGCACGGATCGCGCGCGCACGGGCACGTGACAGGCGGTGACGCATCGCGCATGCCCGCCATGACGGGCAAACATACATATTCGCCACAAAAATATCAGGTATTCACTTTTGAAGTATCCAGTATCCGACGGACAACATGAAAGTTTTGCGCGGTTTCCGAAATAATACTTCGTGTTATTTCCTTTACTTAAAAACCATCAATCATAATGGATTATTATTCATGATTTTTTCAAATACTGTTTTGTATTTTATATTTGTCATGTGATCGTGAACCGCCATCCAAGGCTATATCTTTTTACAAACCCGGTATGCGCTACACGTATATTGCGTCGATTAAGCCATGGCGTTGATATATAACATATAGATATATTCAATCTGGACAGCATCGGTCCGCTGTCTATCCTGCCCGACAACAGGATTATCACAAAAAACGTTCCCCCATCATTGCCATAGATTTTGTTATGTCCCTCAGCCATCCGAAACTGCTCATCATCCAGCCCTCGCATTACCGATCCAAAACGGACCGGACGATTTTCAAGACCCGACGACGCCAGATGGTTCCCCTCGCCCTGCCTTACCTTGCGGCGCTGACGCCACGGGAATGGTCGGTCACGCTGCTTGATGAACAACTCGAAGACATCAATTTCGATGCCCCCGTCGATGTGGTGGCGCTGACGGCGTGGACGCTGCATTCGCCGCGCGCCTATGACATCGCCACCGAATTCCGCCGCCGTGGCGTGACCGTCATCATGGGCGGGCCGCATGTCTTCTTCTATGCCGACGAAGCCGCGGAATATTGCGACGCCGTCGGCGTGGGCGAGGCGGAGCCGATCTGGACCACGATGCTGGAGGATGCGGCGGCGGGACGGCTGAAGAAGATCTACCGTGCGACGCCGCTCAAGGAACTCGATAACCTGCCGCCGCCGCGCTATGACCTGCTGGACCTGAAGAAATTCGGCCCGTTCCGTACCTTTGCGGTACAGTCGTCACGCGGATGCCCGTTCGTGTGCGATTTCTGTTCCGAACGGTTCTACCTTGGCGGGCGCTATCGCTGGCGTCCGGTCAACCAGATGGTCGATGAAATCCGGCGCATCAAGAACAAGGGATCGCATTTCTTCTTTGGTGAAAGCAATTTCGGCGGCAAGAAAAGCCGGGCCATGGAACTGATGGAAGGGCTGGTCCCGCTGAAGATCCGCTGGTCCACGCTGTGGTCGTCCAACCTGTGCCTTGATACCGATTTCCTCGACCTTGCGCAGAAAAGTGGCGTCATGCACGTCAATATCGGCATCGAAAGCATCGATGCCGAGACGCTGGCCGACATGAAGAAGGGCTGGAACAAGACCACCCGCTATGGCGAGATGTTCGAGAACATGCGCCGCCGTGACATCAGCTACTCCCTCAACTTCATCTTCGGTTATGATGACGAGGACCCCGATGTCTATGACAATACCCTGCGTTTCCTGGAGGAACACAAGGTCCCGGCGGCCTATTTCAACATCCTGACCCCGACCAAGGGCACCGCCCTGTTTGACAAGATGCTCAAGGCCGGGCGCATCATCGACCCCGAGGACATCGACCGCTGGCCGGGGCAGGTCTGCCATATCTGGCCGCGCGACTGCACGCCGGGACAGATGGAGCAGCGCATCCAGCGGATGTACAAATCCTTCTATGGCATGCGTTCGATCTTCCACCGGCTGCCGTTCCCCAAGTCGCGGTCCGACATGGCATCGTGGATCCTGAACATGTCCGAACGCCGGATGGCATTTTCGTCCACCGGGAACAACGATTTCGATATCTATTGATGATGCGCCGCCCGTATCGGAACCCGTATCGGAAATAGTCCTTCCGGACGCCGCCCTTCCTCAAAAGGGCGGCGTTTTTTTTGGCGCTTTCCACAAGAACCCCTGCCCCCGGCCTGCCGCTGCGATAACGGCCCATCCGGGGCAGGACCGTGATGCATGGCGCCCCATGCGCCACCGCGGGAGCGGACAGCCGCCTCTTTCACGCTTTCGTGCAATTACGTTGCAGGGTCGCATGCCCCCCTGTCACGCGATATGGTGTGGCCGATCCTTCATCATCCCACCCTGGCACAAAGGGCATTTCATGTTTTCATGCACCGGATATGCGGCGAGCGCCGCAGATGCACGCCTTGGCCCCATCACGTTCGACCGGCGCGACCCCGGTCCCGATGACGTGAAGATCGACATCCTGTATTGCGGCGTCTGTCATTCCGACCTGCACCAGGCACGCGACGAATGGCACAACACCATCTTCCCCTGCGTCCCCGGGCACGAAATCGTGGGACGTGTGGCGCAGGTGGGCGCATCGGTCACGCGCTTTCACACCGGCGACCTTGTGGGCGTTGGCTGCATGGTCGATTCCTGCCGTGAATGCAAAAGCTGCCGTGACGGGTTCGAACAGTATTGCGAACAGGGCTTCGTCCCCACCTATAACGGGGAGGACCGGCAGGGCCGCGGCATTACCTTTGGCGGGTATTCGCGTGCCATCGTCGTGGACCAGTCTTTCGTGCTGAAGGTCCCCGAAAAGCTTGACCCCGCCGCCGTCGCCCCGCTGCTGTGCGCGGGGATCACCACCTATTCCCCGCTGCGCCACTGGAAGGTGGGGCCGGGACAGCGGGTGGGCATCGTCGGTCTGGGCGGGCTTGGCCATATGGGTGTGAAATTCGCCCGTGCCTTTGGCGCGGAAGTGGTTTTGTTCACCACATCCGCCAGCAAGGTCGCCGATGGCCTGCGCCTTGGCGCGCATGAGGTCGTGCTGTCGAAGGACGCCGACGCCATGGCGCGCGAGCATGGGCGTTTCGACTTCATCCTTGATGCGGTTGCCGCCAACCATGACATCAATGCCTATCTGGAACTGCTCAAGCGTGACGGGACGCTGGTGCAGGTCGGCGCACCGGAAACGCCGCTGCCGGTTTCGGTGTTCAGCCTGCTGATGAAGCGCCGCAGTTTCAGCGGGTCGCTGATTGGTGGCATCCCCGAAACGCAGGAAATGCTGGATTTCTGTGGGAAGCACGACATCACCGCCGATATCGAGATGATCCGCATGGACCAGATCGAGGACGCCTATGCCCGCATGCTGAAATCCGATGTGAAATACCGCTTTGTCATCGACATGGCGACCATGCCGGCCACCGCCTGAGCTCATCCGGAAACCACAAAAAGTTTTTGGTGAAGCTTTTTTCAAAAAGCTTCAAGAAACGCCGCCTTTTTGAAAAAAGGCGGCGCCCAAAAACTTCTTTTACTTTTTCCTTTTTCATAAGCAATCACCACGCCCCGATAAAAAAACCGCTTCCTGCCGAACCTTTGGTCGCCCCGCATGTTGGATAGGGGCACGCCAATTCCGGAACGAGCGTCGCGCGACCATCCTGGTCGCGTCGATGTCACGTAGATGGACGCTCGCTCCCCTCTGCACGGGAGTCCTCCATGGCTTACAAGACCGTAAATCCCTATACCAACGAACTGGTCGCGACCTTTCCCGACCTGCGCGCCGACGAACTGCAACAGGCCGTCGCACAGGCGCAGGCAACCTATACCAGATGGGCGCGCACCGATTTTTCCGAACGACGCGCCATCGTGAAGAAGGCGGCACGGCTGTTGCGTGAAAACAGCGACCATTATGCCAGGCTCCTGACGCTGGAGATGGGCAAGCTTCTGCGCGAAAGCCAGCAGGAGGTCACGCTGTCGGCCGATATCCTCGACTACTACGCCGACAAGGCGGAGGAATTCCTCGCCCCGCAGCCTGTTCCTGACGAAGCGGGACGCGGCGACCACGCCATGGTCATCAGCCAGCCAATGGGCATCATCCTTGCGATCGAGCCATGGAACTTCCCCTATTACCAGCTTGCGCGCGTGGTCGGGCCACAGTTCATGGCGGGCAACGTGGTGATGGTCAAGCATGCCTCCAACGTGCCGCAGTCGGCCGCCGCCTTCGCACAGCTTTTTGACGATGCGGGCGCGCCACAGGGGCTGTACACCAACCTGTATGCCACCCACGCGCAGCTTGAGACCCTGATTGACGACCCGCGCATCATTGGTGTCGCCCTGACCGGCAGCGAGGGCGCGGGCGCGCGCATCGCCGCGCGGGCGGGGCAGAACCTGAAGAAGACGACGATGGAACTCGGCGGAAGTGATGCCTTCATCGTGCTGTCGGATGCGGACATGGAACAGGCGGTCAAATGGGCCGTATGGGGCCGGATGAACAATGGCGGGCAGTGCTGCGTGGCGTCCAAGCGCATCATCGTCATGGATGATATCGCCGATGAATTCCTCCGCCGCTTTACCGAGGCACTGGGGCGGCTGGAACCGGGCGACCCGATGGACGAGGCCACGGGCCTGCCGCCCATGTCGTCACAGGCTGCCGCGGACCAGTTGAACGAACAGGTCCGCATCGCGGTGAAACATGGCGCAAAGGCGATCCGTGTGGGACCGCCCCCGCCCCAGCGCGGCGCATTCGTGCAGACCACGATCCTGACGGACATCACACCGGACAACCCCGTCTTCCACCAGGAACTGTTCGGTCCCGTCGCCATGTTCTTTCGCGTGCGCGACGAGGATGAGGCGATCCGGATCGCCAATGACAGTTCGTTCGGCCTGGGGGGATCGGTCTTCACCCGCGATACCGACCATGGGACGGAGATCGCGCGGCAGATCGAAACCGGCATGGTGTTCGTCAACCACCCGACCTGGACCCGCGCCGACCTGCCGTTCGGGGGGATCAAGCGGTCGGGATATGGGCGCGAGCTTTCGTCGCTGGGGATCCAGGAATTCGTCAACAAGAAACTGATCGACGTCGTGCCGATCGACGCTGCCGCCTGACCTTCACGGGATGCGGGGACCACGGGCCTGCGGGACAGCATGTTCCGCAGGCCCGGTCGTACCTTCATGTCCCTTTTTGAAAAAAGAACCAGAAAACTTCTTATTATCAAAAGTTTTTGGTGAAGCTTTTTCCAAAAAGCTTCAAAGAACATCGCCTTTTTGAAAATACGGCGCCCAATCCCTCCGCCATCCCCTGCAAACGCGACCTCTTACCTTGCCTCCAGCATGGGCAACACCCAATATGGCTGCTGTCCCCCTTTGGGAAAGAGGCATCCATGGCACGCTGGTCCTATCCCCGCCCACCTTCCAGCGAGATCACGCCACACGCGGCATGGCTATCGCGTCGTCATTTCATGGCTGCCGCGTCGTCCGCCGCGCTGGCCGCCCCGTTCGGCCATGCCGGCCCGGCCATGGCGGCGGCCCTGCATACGCTGCCCGGCCCGTATCAGGCGGCCGAAACGCCAACGCCGCTGGAAGATGTCACGCATTACAACAATTTCTATGAATTCGGCATGGGGAAAAGCGACCCGTCCACCTATGGCGGCGCATTCCGGCCACGCCCATGGACCCTGTCCGTCGAGGGGCTGGTGGAACGCCCGCGCGTGTGGGACATCGACCGCCTGATGGCCGAAATGCCGCTGGAGGAACGGCTGTATCGCATGCGCTGCGTGGAGGCATGGTCGATGGTCATCCCGTGGGATGGCTTCGCACTGGCGGCACTGCTGAAGCAGGCGCAGCCACTGGGCAGCGCACGCTACGTCGCGTTCGAATCCGTGCTGCGCCCCGGGGAAATGCCGGGGCAACGCAACCTCCTTGACGCCCTGCCGTGGCCCTATGTGGAGGGGTTGCGCCTGGACGAGGCGATGCACCCGCTAACCTTCCTTGCGGTCGGGCTGTACGGGCAGACGCTGCCCAACCAGAACGGCGCACCGGTACGGCTGGTGGTGCCGTGGAAATACGGCTTCAAGGGGATCAAGTCGGTCACGCGCATCCGGCTGGTGGAGCAGATGCCCACCACGACATGGAACCGCATGGCCCCTTCGGAATATGGTTTCTTTGCCAACGTCAATCCGGATGTGGACCACCCACGATGGAGCCAGGCGACAGAACGCGTGATCGGCGCGGGCGGCTTTTTCGGCGGCGGCCGCAAAAGGACACAGATGTTCAACGGATATGGCGAACAGGTCGCGGGCCTGTATGGGCAGATGAACCTGCGGACCCACTTCTGACATGCCCTACCTGACCGGCACACCGCGCAACCGGACCGTCATGCCATGGCGGTTCGAGACATGGGTCATCACGCTGCTCGGCCTCGGGCCTGCGGCACTGTATTTCTGGTATGGCGCGCATGACCGGCTGGGGGCGGACCCGGTCAATGTCTTTGAACGCTGGCTGGGGCTGTGGGCGGTGCGGTTCCTGCTGGTGACACTGTGCATCACCCCCGTGCGGGAGGTCAGCGGATACAGCCTGCTGCGCTATCGCCGGACGTTCGGGCTGCTGGCCTTCTGGTATGCCTGCATGCATGTGGCGGTCTATGTCGCGCTGGACCAGCAGTTCGACATGGCCGTCCTGTGGCGGGACATCACGCACCGGCCTTTCCTGATGATCGGGGCGGGTGCGTTTACGCTTCTGCTCCCGCTGGCGGTGACATCGAATACGTGGTCGATCCGCAGGCTGGGCCGCCGGTGGCGGATGCTGCATCGCCTGGTCTATGTCGTGGCGATCCTTGCCGCGGTACATTTCCTGATGGCGTTCAAGACCTATACCCCCACCAGTGTCGGCTATGCCACCATGCTGTGCCTGCTGGTGCTGTGGCGGGGCCGGTGGATCATACGGCGGCGCAGGTGACCGGGACCGATGCGGTGAAAGTTCCTGGGTGCTGACTTTTTTCAAAAAGGCAGCGTCTTCTGAAGCTTTTTGGAAAAAGTTTCACCAAAAACTTTTGTTACTTTTAGCAGATTTTCAAAAAAACGGGACCCATTGCGGGTCCCGTCCTTTCAGCCTGCCTTCACGACTTGTCGTGGCTGTGAAGGCCGCCTTTCCTTCCGGCTTCGGCCGCGCGTTCCGGGTCGTTGGCAAAGTTGCCGGAACTGTGCTGCCCGCCCTTGTGGCCTGCCTCCGCCGCGCGTTTGGGGTCATTGGCGAAGTTGCCCGAACTGTGCTGCCCCCCCTTGTGCCCGGCCTCGGCCGCGCGTTCGGGATCGTTGGCAAAGTTGCCGGAACTGTGCTGCCCGCCCTTATGGCCCGCTTCCGCCGCGCGTTTGGGGTCATTGGCGAAGTTGCCGGGGTTGTTCGCCGCACCACCCCCACCGTGACTGTCCGCCGGAGCGAAGGCAATGGTACCGATATTGAGGCTGTTGACTGTACGATATGTCATGGTCATCTCCTCCAGAGATCGCAGCGACGCTTCGGAACCCTTGTTTTTCCCCATCACGTGCGAAAAACATGAATGGGAAAGCAATCCCTTCAGGGCCGCTGTGGACGACTCAACGATGCGTCATGGCAGCAGTTCCGGCATTCCGAAAAGAATCCGCATAATAAAAATGATCGTTTTGTGCTCGTATGTAAATATATATCGTATGTATAACGAATTATATTGGTAATAACACACCGGATTATGTGTCAATATTATTGACCGGTTTCCTCCATCCCCACCGGCATGGGACATGGACAGCATGAAAAAGATGGAAGGAGGGGACAAATGGCATGCCGCAACACTGTGCCGGCAGGAACCGACACACGACAAAAACCCCGGTCTGCGGGGTGCATGCCCATGATCCCAATGAAAAACGCTGCCCTTTCCCTAAAAAGGCAGCGTTCGCCTGAATATTCCTGGAAAAACCTTCACCAGGAACCCGTGACGTTTCATGGACCGGACAACGGCCCCGTGACCGTGCTATGCACGCCCGGACGCCACTTTCTTTTTCAGGGCATCGTTTTTCGCAAACATCTCCAGCAGTTCCCCCGCCGCGCGGGCATAGGCCTGCGCATCGGCCCATGCATGCTGTGGGCGCAGAAGGTGGGAGGGAACGCCATGGACCTCCGTGGGGATCAGGAGGCCGAAATACCCGTCCTCCTCAAACACGGCCCCATCAAGCTCCCCGCCGAGTGCGGCATTGAGCAGCCTGCGCGTATGGGCCAGCGACATACGCTGCCCCGTGCCACATGGCCCGCTGGTCCAGCCCGTATTGACCAGCCAGCAGTTCACGCCATGCTCCTCGATCAGGGATTTCAGCATCGCGCCATATACTTCCGGCGGACGCGGCAGGAACGGTGCGCCAAAACAGGTGCTGAAGGTCGCCTGCGGGATCGCGCCCAGTCCCTTTTCGGTGCCCGCGACCTTGGCGGTATAGCCGGTCATGAAATGATACATCGCCTGCTGTGGCGTCAGGCGTGACAGGGGCGGCAGCACGCCGAACGCATCGGCCGTCAGCATCACGACATGGCGCGCGATGCCCCCACATCCATCGGACTGGATATGGTCGATGGCGTCGATCGGATAGCACGAGCGCGTATTTTCCGTATGCGACCCGTCATCGAAATCAATGACACCCCCATGCGACGACACATTTTCCAGGATCGCGCCAAAACGCGTCGATGCCTGCCAGATGGCCGGTTCCCTGTCACGGTCCAGGCCGATGACCTTGGCATAGCACCCGCCCTCGAAATTGAAGACGCCCTGCGCGCTCCACCCATGTTCGTCATCCCCGATCAGGCGGCGTAGCGGATCGGATGACAGGGTCGTCTTGCCCGTGCCCGACAGGCCAAAGAATACCGCGACATCCCCGCCCTCACCGATATTAGCGCTGCAATGCATCGGCAGGACGCCGTGGGGCGGCAACAGCCAGTTCATCAGGGTAAAGACGGATTTCTTGATCTCCCCCGCATACCGGGTTCCCACGATCACGATACATTTCTGCTCCAGCGAAAGCGCGATCGCGGTGCCGCCATGCGTTCCGTCCTCCGCCGGGACGGCATGCAGGCCGGGCGCATGCACGATCGTGTAATGCGGGGCAAATCCCTCCTGCTCCTGCGGCGTGGGGCGGAGGAACATGTTGCGCACGAACAGGGCATGCCAGGCGCTGTCGGTCACCAGGCGCACGGCAATGCGGTATTGCGGATCCGCCCCGGCGAACACGTCCTGCACATAGACCACGCCACGATGCAGATGGTCCTCCGCCCGGGTGCGCAGGCGCTGGAAATGGGCGGGTGTCATGCGCTGGTTGACCTCGCCCCACCAGATTTCCGATGTGGTGGCGGGTTCATCGACGATGAATTTGTCCCGCGCCGAACGCCCGGTATGCTCCCCCGTATCAACCATCAGCGCGCCGCCATCCGACAGGTGCGCGCCCCCCTGCAGCAGGGCATGTTCCACCAGTTCCCCGGCCGACAGGTTGTGAAATACATGCCGCGCCCCGGCCAGCGCATCGGTGAAGGCGCCGTCATGGGGGGACGTGGTCTGCATGGTGATGGAACCGCTCATCAGGTTCGCTCCCGTTTTTTCTTGTTTGACAGCCGGATCCGGACATGTCCAAAACCCGTGAAGACGTTTTTGGGGGCTGATTTTTTTGACAGACCAGCATCCTTCAAAGCTTTCTGAAAAAAGCTTCGCCAAAAACCTTTGTTTTATTCATCAGCCATTTCACAGCGGGAACGCGAACTGCACCCAGAACCGCTCCCCGCCCACCGTATTGTGGGAGATGACATTATGCTGCCACTTCAGCGCCACGCCCACGCCGCGCCTGATGCTATAGACAAACTGTGGCCCGATGGTGAAGTTGCGCATGCGGTACCCATTTTCGTACGGCACGCCGTACTGCATGTCATCGCTGAACTGGTTGGCGAAATTGCCCTGGAACCCGATCTGCAGCTTCGGGATTTTGCGAAAGGGGCGATAACCGATGCCGTAATCCAGATCGAACAGCGCACCATCATGGTAATGGGTGGCAGGGTTTATGGTTGAAAACTGTCCCGTGAATTCCACGGACACTTCCCATCGTCCCGGCATCCATGTCACCGCGCCCTCGGGCATGAAGGTCACCTTGTTCGGGCTGACATTGGCCAGCGCGCGACGGTTGAAGGTGGAGCCGGGAAACCAGAAATCCTGCCCCACCATCAGATGCACATTCCCACGCGACCATGTCAGGTAAAGCGCCTGCAGGTCGAACGACGACATGTTCATCGCGAAATCGCTGCTGTCCCCCACACGAACGCTCTTGCGCTGCAGAACGGGGGAGATACCGGTTTCAAGGTGCAGGCCGTGGTAATCGACGTTCCATCCATGGACAAGGCGCGGGGCATAGGCGAACAGGTTGGCACGGAACGGCACGGTGGACTTGCCCTTTGCATTGTTCAGCGAAGGCATCGGCACATCAACGATATAGTTGAACAGTTCCGTCTCGTTCGGGCCGGGCAGGATGGCGGGCATCACGGTATTGACCCCGGTGGGATAGACGCTGCCCCCGCCCTCGGTGGCGTACGCACGACCTGCCGCCAGCACCACCAGACACCCCAGCGCAAGCGCCACCCCATGCCCCGCCATGCCGGCGTCCATCCGCGCCTGCCTGCGCGCGCGCGCATTGCTGAAGGACAGCAGAAGCCCCAGCGCAATCCCCAGATAGGCCGCAAAGACGACACGCCATGCAGGCGGCAGCAGGAACGTGATGGTATGCGCGGGCACCCAGAAGCACACCAGCGTCAGCAGGACGATGCGCGCCCATGGCGAAAAGCTGGGATGTTGCAGGGCGTGCCATGGGGATTGCCACCCGTCATCAATGACCCGGTCCGTCACGAAATGCGCGGTCATCATGAAAAAACCATAACCGGACAGGATATTTATCCACACGCTCGCACACAGCGCACGCCATAGGGCAGAATGCGCGCCCGGGCCAAGCAGGTGGCCCACACCTGCATCAATCACCTGAAAGGCAAAGGCGATCCAGACCCCAAGACATCCCCAGATCACCACGCGCGCCAGCAATGCACGCGGGATCCACCGGCCCGAGGCAATGCGCCCGCGCAGGCATTCCCCGAATGTCGCAAGGCAGGCGAATTTCAGGAACGCAAGGATATAGGGATGCGCCATGACCCATGGATAGTCATGGGCATGTTCACCCAGACCGATGAAAACCACACTTGCAAGAATGAAATAAACCGCTGCCACAGCATCATATATGGCATATCGCCCTGTACGCGATGGCGGGACAACAGCATACCCGTTCGTCGCCATGTCACCTGCACTCCATTTTTTCTTGTTATTCTGGAGAATTTTTCAGACCGACTTTATCGAGATTCCGGCCCCATGCCTTGGCCCGCGCCACCATTACGACGCGGGAGGGGGCAGCATGGGCATCCGTTCGTGTTTGAAGCTTGAGATTCAGACGTTTCCGGGCGTTGCCTTTTCTCTGAAAGGCGATGTTTCTCGAAGCTTTTTGAAAAAAGCTTCACCAAAAACTTTTTTCATGTTTTCAGGAAGGTCTGTTCAATAGACCGCGCCCTGTTCCGCAGGCGGCGCCATGCCTGTGCGGAACTCCTGCAGGTGCCGCGACGTGGCCGCCACCAGCAGGCCGACATCGCTCCCGATGGCGACAAAGCTTGCCCCAAGTTCGGCATAACGCCGCGCAAGCGCCTGATCAGACGTCAGCACACCTGCGGGCCGGCCACAAGCGCGGATACGCAGGATGGCCTTTTCCACTTCTTCCTGCACCGCAGGCGCACCGGGTTGGCCCAGATATCCCATATCGGCGGCAAGGTCGGCGGGACCGACAAACACCCCGTCCACCCCCTCCACCGCGCAGATTTCCTCGATCGCGGCAAGGCCCGCGCGGCTTTCCACCTGCAAAAGCAGGCAGACCTGCGCATTCGCGGTGGCAAGATAGTCGGGAATACGGTTGAACGCCGAAGCCCGCGCCAGCGCCGCGCCAATGCCGCGGACACCCTGCGGGGGATACCGCACCGCACGCACCATCT
The DNA here is from genome assembly GCF_013155425.1 of Gluconacetobacter entanii. NCBI lineage: Bacteria > Pseudomonadati > Pseudomonadota > Alphaproteobacteria > Acetobacterales > Acetobacteraceae > Gluconacetobacter > Gluconacetobacter entanii. The sequence continues at coordinate 54,169 of NZ_JABJWD010000020.1, forward strand.
CGCGCGCCTGTCCGGCGCTTTCGATCATGGGAACCAGAACCGTCTGCGCCCCGAGATCGAGGATCTGCTTGATCATCCACACCGCCCCCGTCGGGGGCCGCACCACCGGATGGCTGCCACCATGCAGGACCTGAAGCTGCGCCATCAGGGTCGGGATGTCATTGGGGGCATGTTCCCCATCCAGCAGCAGCCAGTCATACCCCGCACCGGCGCAGATTTCGGCGGTATAGGGATTGGCCAGCGCCAGCCATAACCCGACCTGGCATTCCCCATTCCGGATGGCGTTCTTGAACCTGTTGTCAGGAGCAGGCATTTTCCGTGTCTCCCTATTCAAAATAACAGCTCAGCGTGCCGTGGGGACCATAATCCGCCACAATGGTGTCACCATGCCGCGCCTCGATGGGGCGGATGAAGGACCCGGCCAGGACGACATGCCCTGCATCAATCCCCTGCCCATAGGCCGCAAGGCGACGGACCAGCCAGACAATCCCGCGTACCGGATGGTTCAGGACACCCGCGCCCAGTCCCGTCTCCTCCACCACCGCATTGCGCGAAACGATCGCCCCCATCCACCGCATGTCCACGTCCCCGGTCCTGATCGCCTGCCCGCCCAGTACGATCCCGGCATTGGCCGCATTATCCGCAATCGTGTCGATAACCGTCCGGGCCCGCCCGGTTTCACGGTCCACGCGCACGATACGGGTATCGAGGATTTCCAGCGCGGGGGCCACGTAGGCCGTTGCATCAAGCACGTCGCATATCCCGACATCCGCACCCCGCAGCGGGGTTTTCATGACAAAGGCAATCTCCGCCTCGATCCGGGGCTGGATGAAGCGTCCCGCCGGGATATGTGCCCCGTCCTCGAACATCATGTCGTCAAGCAGGACACCGGAATCCGGGGTTTCGATATTCAGCGCCGACTGCATCGCCCGGGAGGTCAGGCCGATCTTCCACCCAATGACCCGCCTGCCTGCCTCGATCTTGCGCTTTATCCACCCCGCCTGGATGGCATAGGCATCGTCAAGGTCCGCATCGGGATGCCGGCCCGAAATCAGGCCGGTCTGCACACCGTTTCGCTCCGCCGTGTCCAGCAGTGCGACCTGCGCCTCACGCTCGGCCGTCGTCAGCATGGGCTTTCCCCTTCGTCGATCACGCTGTTGCGCAGGGTGCCAAGCCCATCGGCCTGCACCTCCACCACATCGCCGGGTTTCAGCCAGATGGGCGGGTCATGGCGTGCGCCTGCCCCGGTGGGCGTGCCGGTCACGATCATGTCGCCGGGTGTCAGGGTGGTAAAGGTCGAGATATAGGAAACAAGATACGCAACCGGGAATATCATCCGCCCCGTGCGGTCATGCTGGCGCACCGCACCGTTCACACGGGTTTCCAGTGTGATGTCGGCCACCTGCGCCGGATCGGAAAACGGCACCAGATACGGGCCGATCGCACCCGACCCATCGAAATTCTTGCCCTGTGTCACATTGAATTTCGCATGCCGCACCCAGTCACGGATCGTCCCCTCGTTACACAGCGACAGGCCCGCCACATGCTCCAGCGCGCGTTCGGCGGGAATACGCCGCCCCCCTTTGCCGATCACCACGACAATCTCACCCTCATAATCCAGTTGCACGGATTCCGGCGGCCGACGCAGCGGTTCGTCATGGCCGACGAAACTGCGTGCAAGACGAAGGAACAGCGACGGATAGGGTGGGGCCTCCTGCCCGTCCTTATATTCCGCGTTCCGGTCAGGGTAGTTCACACCCACGCAGATGATCTTTTCCGCATCAGGAATGGGAATTTCATAATGAATGGCGGTGTGCACAAGATCCGCCACCCATCCCTGCGCATCATGGGCCAGTTCGTCGAGCGCACCTGCGGCCACAACGGCGCGCAATGTGGGCCATCGGTCACCATAATGGCGCGACAGGTCCACGATCCCGTCCTCGCGCACCAGACCGTAACCGGGACGTCCCTGATTTGAAAAACTGATGAATTTCGAAAACATTTCACGCGATCCTGCTCTGGCGGGAACTGCCCTTGCGATAGGGGACGGCATTACGGTGCGATGATTGGCTGGGCCTTCAGCAGGGGGTCTTCCACCCGTGCCCCCGTAAAGACGCTGCCATGTTCGAACCATGAACGCGGCGCGGGCGCCCCCCACAATGTCTGGCGCTGCGGATCCTTCAGGTCCCATTTGATGGGTTCAAGGTCGGGGTCCACCGTCTGGTAATCAGAGCAGTAGATTTCGATCCTGTGCCCGTCTGGGTCGAGGATATACAGGAAAAATGCATTCGAAATGCCATGGCGACCGGGGCCACGTTCAATATTGGCAAGGTATCCGGTGGTGGACATCAGGTCCAGCAGGTCGATGATGTTCAGCGGCGTCGGCACCCAGAACGCGGTATGGTGCAGGCGTGGCCCCCGCCCGTTGGTGAATGCAATATCGTGCACGCCGCCCTTGCGGTGCATCCACGCCGCCCACAGTCGCCCGCTTTCATCGTCCTCGGTATATTCGGTGACGCGGAAACCGATCCGGTTGTAAAATTCGACCGATGCATCGACATCCGTGGAAAAGCAGTTGAAATGGTCGATACGCAGCGGCTTTACCCCGTGATAGAGCGCATATTTCTGATGGATCGGGGGCAGGCGTTCCATCTGGAAATAGAATTCCAGCGGCATGCCGGATGGGTCGCGCGTGCGCAGCGTCCGGCCCTGGTGGGGACGTTCCACCCATTCGACCGGCAATCCCTGCTCACACAGCCAGTCCCATGCCTTGTCGAGGTCCTCTTCGGAATAAAGTTTCAGCGCCAGCATGGATATTTCGGCTTTTGGTCCCTGTCGCAGAATCACGCAATGATGCCCGCGCTCTTCCATTGCGCGCAGATAGATACGCTCCCCTTCCTCCGCCACGACCTGAAGGCCAAGCGTGTCGGCATAGAAGGCGCGACTGCGCGCAAGGTCGGTCACGATGAATTCCACGTGGCTCAGGCGCACGATGTTGAAAGGCGGATAGAGGTTCGGCATGGGAATCGGCATTATTTTTCTCCGTTATTACTGCCTGCAGGCCCGTTACAAGACATTCCGAAAAAACGAAAAGAAGTTTTTGGGTGTCGCCTTTTTTCAAAAAGGTGACGTTCTTTGAAGCTTTTTGAAAAAAGCTTCACCAAAAACTTTTATTATTTCATGATTCTTCCTTATCCCAGTTTCGGGATCGGATGCGCGGTCGTGGCAAACGCGATATTCTTGGTTTCCATGTAGAAATCAAAGGACCAGTCCCCCCCGTCACGCCCGATGCCGGAGTTCTTCACCCCCCCGAAAGGTGCCGGAAGATGACGGACATTTTCCGAATTTATCCAGATCATCCCGGCCTCCAGCGCATCACCGACACGAAAGGCGCGCGTGACATCCGATGTCCACACATATCCCGACAGGCCATATTGCACGCCATTGGCAAGGGACAGGGCCTCGGCCTCGTCACGGAATGGAATGGCCGTCAGGACCGGCCCGAAAATCTCCTCCTGCGCGATACGCATGTCATTGCGGGCATGGGTGAACAGCGTGGGCGCGACATAACAGCCCCCACCCGGCCCGTCCACACGTGTCCCGCCCACGGCGACCGATGCGCCCTCTCCCCGTCCGATTTCGAAATATTCCAGAACCTTTCTTTCATGTTCCGGGTGGATCAGCGGACCAACCACCGTTTCGGGATCCAGCGGATGCCCGACCTTTATGGCACGCGCCTTCTGCGCGACAAGGTCGGTAAAGCGGTCATGGATGCTTTCCTCCACCAGCAACCGCGACGAGGAGGTGCAGCGTTCCCCATTGAGGGAGTAGATCATGAACGCCACCGCCTGCGCCGCACGCTCAAGGTCCGCATCGGCAAAGACAATGACAGGGTTTTTTCCGCCAAGTTCGAAATGCACACGCTTGAGGCTGTCGGCCCCCTGCTTCATGATGAGTGATCCGGTACGGCTTTCGCCGACAAACGCGATGGCCCTGATGTCGGGATGTTCCGTCAGCGCCCGGCCCGCATCCTCGCCAAACCCGTTGACCAGATTCCATACCCCCTTCGGCAGGCCCGCATCTTCGGCGATACGCACCAGCAGGCTTGCGGTCAGGGGGGAAAATTCCGCCGGTTTGTGCACCACCGTGCATCCTGCGGCCAATGCCGGCGCAATTTTCCATGTCGATAGCATGAACGGCGTATTCCATGGCGTGATCACGCCGACCGGTCCGATCGGTACACGGGTGGTCATGTTGACCTGCCCCGGTCCACGCAGGCTCAACCCATCGCGCGCGGTGGGGGCCTGGTCGGCAAAGAAACGGAAATTCTCCGCCCCGCGCAGGGCGGCCTTGGACATGAAACGCAGCGCCTGCCCGGTATCGACACATTCCAGCAGGGCGATTTCCTCCGCATGCGCCACAATGGCATCGGCAATGCGGTGCAGCAGTTTGCGCCGTGCCTCCCCGCCATAGGCCGCCCATTCCGCCATCGCATCACGTGCGGCACGCGCGGCAAGGTCCACATCCCGCCCATCCCCATGCGCGACCTGCGCCAGGGGCTTGAGGTCGATGGGGGAAATCGTCTCGAACGTCCTGTTACTGATGGCGGGACATTCCTTCCCCCCGATATGGTTGCGCACACCATGTTCGCGAAACTGTGCCAGGTAACGGCCAACCTTGTCGATATTGTCCTGCAGTACGGACATCACGCCACTCCATTCCTTGTGCATGACGGGGTTTTCCCCCCTCATGACGGATCCATATTTTTCCTGATGCCGACGGGACTTATGCCGCAGGTGCGCCGGTATTGCGCAGGCGTGCATGCATGGTGTTCTCCTTCCAGCTCAGCCGGGGGTCGATCTCGCGTATCTCCAGCGACAGTGCGAAATACGGGCGCGCCAGCAGGTGGTGTACTCCGGCGCGCGCTGTGGCGAAGATCATGTCGCCCACACGTTTCCTTTCCTCGGCACTGCGGCCCACGCCAATGCGAAAGCTCATGTCTATGAATGAATTTTCACGATCAAGGTCGGCAATCGCCCATGCATCGGCCCGGAATGCCCGCACGCGTGGCGCGCCGGTTTCAAACAGGCCGCTCGACAGGATCGCGCGATGCACATCGACACACAATCCCTGCATATCGACCTCATTTTCGATATTTCCTGAATATTCCATCGTAAGGTGTGGCATGCTTCCTCCTTTTGGGGTGCGTGCTTCTATTTAACCTGTTAAGTATCATAACGGGGACAGCGTCCGTACGTTCTTCACATCTGTGGCATTTCAAGGAAGGATTCAAAATGGCAACGACTGGACATGACACGCGCCTCCTGCCCGGCTCCACGCTGCGGTCCCTGCCCATCGCCCTGCTGCGCGCACGTGAAAGCATCATGTCACGCTTCCGCCCGATGCTTGCCGCCCATGGCCTGACGGAACAGCAGTGGCGTGTCATCCGCATCCTTGATGAACATGGCTCGCTCGATGCGTCACACCTTGCCCGACTGGCCTTCATCCTGTCGCCAAGCCTGACGCGTATCCTTGCCTTCCTTGAGCGGGAGGGGATGATCCACCGCACCACCGACCCGCATGACCGCCGCCGTACCCTGCTGGGACTGACGCCGCAGGGGGTGGCAAAGATCGGCGCCGTGGCCCCTGACAGCGCGCGCATCTACCGCCTGATCGAGGAACGCTTCGGCCATGACCGGACGGAAGCGCTGCTCGACCTGCTCAACGAACTGGCTGAACAGGCCGACTGATCGCGCCCTATCCCCCGAAACTGCCGATCCGGGTGGGGACATGGACGTAATCACGGTCGAAATACAGCAGCGCATTTCCGTCGGGACGGACACGGATGCCCACGACCTCCCCGATCAGGATGTAATGCGTCCCCGCGCGGCGACTGTCGGCCAGCACGCAGTCAAAGGACACCATGGCGTCATGCAGCGCCTGGTTGCCAGAGGGCATGTCCTCCCACTGTGCATGGGCATAGCGTGCTTCCATGTCGCTGGTCCGGCCCGCGAAATGCCCGGCAAGGTCGCGATGGTCATGGCTGAGCACATTGACGCAGAAACGCCCGTTTTTCAGGAACAGGTCGCATTGCGCGGACATGCTGTTCATGCACACCAGCAGCATGGGGGGTTCGTCGGTGACAGAACACATCGCGGTGGCCGTAAACCCGCCCCGCCCCGCAGGCCCGCGCGTGGTGATGACATTCACCGGCGCGCAGACCCGGGCCATGGCGTTGCGGAATTCGGTTTTGGAGACAGGGGTATCTTTTGCGAAGGGGGTATCCATGACACACCTCATGCACAGCCGATGGGCGGCAGCCACGTGTCGCCGGTCCAGCCTTTTTCGTTATAATCGCTCATGCAGCAATCCACCAGCGCCTCCATGTCGCGCAGGATGCCGTTGCGTTCGGCCCCCTTGAGGATCTGCAGGCGGACTTCCTCCGGCGCGCCGGCGTAATTGAGTTCATACAGCGCATGCCGCCCGCCGAATTCCGTGCCCGTTGCATCCCACAACAGCTTCATCAGCTTGATGCGCTCCACATGGCCGATGTCATTCGACCCACGGACATATTGCGACAGGTATTTATCAATCTCCGGATTATCAAAATCCTTGGCCGAGGACGGCAGGTAGATCAGGCCCGACGCCACCGTGCGGCGGATCAGGTCGATCACGCGGGGATAGGCCTCCGACATGAAGGCGCGATAGGACAGCGCCGCCTCCAGGTTGGGCAGGACCGCGCCGTTCACCCATTCGACGGGATTGCGCGCCATGGCGTTTGAAAAAGCCCAGAACATGTGGCGGAATGCGATGACCTCCCCCAATGCCGCCTGGTTGCCGCGGAACGCATCGCCCCCGGTGCAGCGCAACGCCTTGGCCAGCGCGCCCGCAAGGAAATCAAGCTTGACCGCGAAACGCGTGCAGCCCTGGAAACAGTAGCCATGCATGAAGCCCGATGCCGGGTGGAAGGACATGATCTTCTTCGCATCGCGCAGGACGAGCACGTCCTCCCACGGGACAAACACGTTGTCGAGCACAAGGATCGCGTCATTTTCGTCAAAGCGCGACGACAGCGGATAATCGAACGGCTGCCCCACGCGGTTGGCCGTTTCCTCGTACGAAACGCGGCAGATCATCTTGATGCCCGGCGCGTTCATGGGAACGATGAACATGACCGACATGGACGGGTCGCTGGTCACAGCGGCCGACCCCTGGGCAAGGAAGTTGCAGTGCGTCAGCGCGGACGACGTCGCCACCACCTTCGCCCCCGAGACGTAGATGCCCGCGTCCGTTTCCCTGGTGATATGCACGAAGACATCCTTGATGTCCTGCGCTTCCTTGTGGCGGTCGATCGGCGGGTTCACGATGGCGTGATTCATGAACAGGACACGTTCCTGCGCACGTTTGTGCCAGGCCAGCGCATTGTCGCGGAACGGCCCGTACCAGTCGGCATTGGCGCCCAGCGTATTCATCAGCGCCGCCTTGTAATCGGCCGTGCGCCCCATCCAGCCATAGGACATGCGCGCCCATTCGGCGATGGCGCCCTGCTGCGCCACAAGGTCATCGGCGCTGTGGGCGACACGGAAATATTTGTGGGTGAACCCACCTGATCCCGTATCCGTTGGGGAGGTCAGGACTTCCTTTTTCGCCGGGTCATGCAATGCATCATACAGACGCGCCAGTGAACGGACCGAATTGCGCATCGCCGGGTGCGTGGTCACGTCCGTCACGCGTTCGCCATTGATGAAGACGCTGCGCCCGTCACGCAGGGATTCGAGGTACTCCGCCCCGGTAAAGGGCAGGACCGGCACATGCCTGGCGCGGGATGCGGGGATGGCGGTGTCGGTGGTGGCCGCCTTGGCGGAAATGGGGGTCGTCATTCTTTTCCTCCCGTTTTTCCGCAATTTTTATGTTGACAGGCCACCACGCGCCATGGACGGAACAGGAAAAAAAATGGACTTTTCCAAAAAATGAAAACACCTGATCCCATACCAAGCTTTTTTGTTTACGGACTTCCCGACAGGCTGGTCGATATCGGGTTCGTCCATGTCGAAACCGTGATGGCGCGACGCAACATGCACAACGGAAATGTCGCACCGCACAAACATGAACAGATGGGACAACTGACGTTCTGGACCACTGGCGGCGGCACCTATTACATGGAGGACCGGACCCTGCGTTTCGCCGCCCCCGCGATCACGTTCATGCCCAGCCATGTCGTGCACGGGTTCAACGTATGCGGGCGGTCGGATGCGATTGTCCTGTCGATTGCCGACGGGGCGCTGACGGCCATTTCCACCCTGATCCACCGGCCGCTCGACACGCCATTGATGGTGGAGGGATCAACCGACCGTCCCGAATGGCGGCGGCTTGGCGCGCTGATGGAAATCATGCAGCAATGCTATAACGATGCGCCAACCGCCGCGAGTCCGGCCATCTCCGGCCTTGCCGCGACATTGCTGGAACGGGCATGGCGCCTGGCCGATGATACGCAGGTTGCGCCACAGGACGCACGCACGGTCCTGGCACGGCGGCTGCGCACCACGATCAACCGCCATTTCCGCGAGGAATGGTCCGTTGAGCGCTATGCCACCGAACTGGGCAGCACGCCCTACCTTCTGGGACGTGCGGCACGACAGGCGTTCGGCCTGTCGGTCATGCACATGGTCCATGAACGCCGCCTGCTGGAAAGCAAGCGGCTTCTGCTGTTTACCGTCAGGTCAATCGAGGACATCGCGATCGAGGTCGGCACACAGGACCCGGCCTATTTCTCCCGCTTTTTCCGCCGTTATACCGGGGTGTCACCCGGCCGGTGGCGCAAAAGCCAGATCGAACACATGCGCGGCCATGGCGATGGCGCGCCCTATCAGGAACCGGGCCGCATCACGCCTGATGCACCGGACCGCACGACGATTCAGGAAACATCATGAATAAAAGTTTTTGGTGAAGCTTTTTTCAAAAAGCTTCAAAGAACACTGTCTTTTTAAAAAAGTCGGCACCCAAAAACTTTTTATTTATCAATCACTTTTCTTGAAATACTCTCCGCCCTCACCTCACTCGGGGTCCGGCCATAGCGCATGCGGAAACTGCGTGAAAAATGTGCGGCGGACGAAAACCCGTGCAGGCTGGCGATCCCTTCGAGCGTCATATGCGCAAACCCCGGATCCCGCAGCGCATGATGGCAACACTCCAGACGGCAACGCAGGATATGGCGTTCGGGCGTCTCCTCACGCACGGCAAAGGCGCGGTACAGGCCCCGGCGCGAACAGCCAAGGGCCACGACGATCCGCCCCACGTCCAGCGCGGGATCCGACAGGTGCCGGAGAATGAACGCCTCCGCCCGATGCAGGACGGACCCGTGCGATACCACCTGCCGCCCGCCGGTTACGGACAGGTCGGGCAATGTCCCGATCAGGTTTCCCATCGCATCGCGCAATGCGTCCAGCCGCACGGCACGCGCCCCCTCCGCCCTGCTGTCACACGCCATACGCTGCATGCGGGCGGCACGTCGCATCATGTCCATCACCAGCGCGGCCAGACCGTCATCAGCCCCCAGCACGCGCGGCCGGTCGCATGCGCCGCGCAGGCCCGATGGCAACAGGTCGATCGGGGCCTGGAAGATCATGCTGCCGCACCGCGCGGCAGAGGTGAAAATGAAGGGACGTTCCGGCCGGTAAAGCAGCAGGCACCGGGGATCAAGCATCGCATGAAACCCGTCCTGCGTGAAATGATCCGTCCCGTGTTCCATCAGGATCATCTTCAGCACATCGCCCTGTCCCGCGCCGCGGATGGTGCGCGCCACGTCGGACAGGCAGACAAAACGGCATCCATCGGCCTGCACGGCGCTGATTTCATGCCATCCCCCCGCCCCGACGGCCACATGGCGACCAACCGAGGGGAACAGTGTCGCGAAACGTCCCGCAAATACCGCCTGCGCGCCCAATGCCTGCACCGCGCCTGTCACTCCATCATGTCGGAAGCTCTTCGATTTGCACAATATGACGCATGCGACAGGACTCTTTTCCATCAAACAATCGTCATGGGCATGTGGATGGGCGATATGGGTGGCACGCTGGGTCAAGGAGCGCATTATGGTGCGATGCAAAAAATTGCTGAAACCACAAGGAATGTCCGCGTTTTCGCAACAGATGTCCGGCCGGGCGCGCGTTCATGATTGACATCCCCTGCCGCACGCATGTGCGATGCCGCGCGGATACAAAACCGTGGACATGAAAACACATGCCCCACCCACACAGGAACCGGCCATGACCCAGCCCCCCGCCCCTGCCCTCCTGCCAGAAGTCAGCACGTTCCTTGCCCGCAGGCACGCCATCTTTGTCGATGGCCGCCCCACTTCCTCCGGGGAGGAGGGCCGGATGGAGGTCCACGACCCCGCCACCGGCACGGTGATCGCAACGGTGGCCGACGCCTCGGTGCGGGATGTGGACCATGCGGTCAAACGCGCGCATGTGGCCTTTGCCGACGGGCGCTGGCGCGGCCTGCCGCCGGGAACGCGCGAACGCATCCTGCTGCGCCTGGCCGACCTGGTGGACTCCCATGCCGAGGAACTGGCCCAGCTTGAGACGCTGGAGCAGGGAAAATCCATCGGGCTGTCGCGCGCGGTGGAGGTCGGCGGCGGGGCGGCGTGGCTGCGCTATGCCGCGGGGCTGGCCACCAAGCTGACGGGCCGCACGCTTGACGTCTCCATCCCCATGCCGCCTGGCGCATCATGGAGCGCCTTTACCCGCCGCGAACCGATCGGCGTGGTGGCGGGCATCGTGCCATGGAATTTCCCGCTGATGATCGCGATCTGGAAAGTGGCACCCGCGCTGGCCGCTGGCTGTTCGATCGTGGTGAAACCGGCGGAAACCACGCCGCTGACGCTGCTGCGCCTGGCGGAACTGGCGATTGATGCGGGCGTGCCGCCGGGCGTGTTCAACGTCGTGACGGGATCGGGCCGTGTGACGGGGGATGCCCTGATCCGCCATCCGCTGGTGGCGAAAATCAGCTTTACCGGCTCCATCCCCACGGGCCAGCATGTCGCACGGGTTGCTGCCGACCGCCTGACGCGCGTGACACTGGAACTGGGTGGCAAGAACCCGGCCATCGTCCTGCGCGATGCCGACGTGGCGGATACGGTCGCGGGCCTGATGGGGGCGGCCTTCCTCAACCAGGGGCAGGTCTGCGCCGCCTGCGCGCGCATCTATGCCGAGGGGCCGGTCTTCGACCAGCTTGCGGCGGGCCTGCACGATGCCCTCGGCAGCCTGAGCGTCGGGCCGGGGATGGAGCCTGCGGCACAGGTCACGCCACTGGCCTCCGCCACGCATCGCGACCGGGTGGAGGGATACCTGCATGACGCGATCGGCCGGGGGGCGAACGTCCTGCAGGGGCCGGGCGTGCCGTCACAGGGATATTACGTCCGCCCCACGGTCATCGTGGACCCCGCGCCCGACCTGCGCCTGACGCGCGAGGAGGTCTTTGGCCCCGTCGTCTCCCTGACCCGTGTCCGGGACGCGGCAGAGGCGCTGGCGGCCGCCAATGACACGGAAATGGGGCTGGCGGCCAGTGTCTGGACCCGCGACCTGAAGGCGGCGATGGCGCTGCCGCAGCAGTTGCGCGCGGGCACGGTCTGGGTCAACAGCCATGTCGGCATCGATCCCAACATGCCCTTTGGCGGGGTCAGGATGTCGGGCGTGGGGCGCGATTTCGGCGTGGACTGGCTGCATGCCTATACCGAGGAAAAATCCATCTGCATCCGCCACTGAACCGCGCGACAGGCCACACGTCATCATCACCGCCCCGGCAGAAGGGCGGACACACGACACCAGAACAACCAGAAGCCGTGGTCCCACACGGTCAGGAACGTCCCATGACGCTGCGCATCTTTTCCCCGGCCCGCTGGCTGATGGCACTGCTGTGCCTGCTGGTGGTGCCGCCCGCGTCCGCCGCGCGCGCGGACACGCCCCCCGTCGCCACCGCGCAGGAGGAACAGCAGCCCGGCGACTGGCCCTCCTACGGGCGTACCCCCTCCGAACAGCGCTACAGCCCCCTGTCGCAGATCGACCGCCGCACGGTGGGGCAACTGAAGCTGGCATGGTATCTGGACCTTGATTCCAACCGGGGGCAGGAAGGCACGCCCCTTGTCGTCAATGGCGTCATGTACGCCACCACGAACTGGAGCAGGGTCAAGGCGCTCGATGCCGCGACGGGGCGGGTGCTGTGGGAATATGACCCGCGCACGCCGGGCGACATCGCCCTGCGCGGATGCTGCGATACGGTCAACCGGGGCGCTGCGTACTGGGAGGGAAAGATCTATGTCGGGACGTTCGATGGCCGCCTGATCGCACTCGATGCGCGCAACGGGCGGCCCGTATGGTCGGTCAACACCATCCCGGCCGACGCCACGCTGGGCGATATCCGTTCCTACACCGTCGATGGCGCGCCACGCATCGCCCATGGCGTGATCGTCATCGGCAATGGCGGGGCCGAATTCGGCGCACGCGGCTTTGTCTCCGGCTTCGATGCGCGCACGGGGGCGCTGAAATGGCGGTTCTATACCGTGCCCGCACCGGGCAACCGGCCCGACCATGCCGCATCGGATGCCACGCTGTCACGCATCGCATGGCCGACATGGCAGCCCGATGGCGGCTGGACCCGGTCGGGGGGCGGCGGGACGGTGTGGGATTCCATCGTCTATGACCCGGTGACGGACCTGCTCTATATCGGTGTGGGGAACGGATCGCCATGGAACTACCGCTTCCGTTCCAACGGGGTGGGCGACAACCTGTTTCTGGGCAGCATCGTCGCCCTGCGTCCACAAACGGGGGAATATGTCTGGCATTTTCAGGAAACGCCGAAGGACCAGTGGGACTTTACCGCCAGCCAGCACATCATGACGCTTGACCTGCCAATTGACGGGCAGGTGCGCCATGTGATCGTCCATGCGCCAAAGAACGGATTTTTCTATGTCCTTGATGCGCGCAGCGGCGAATTCCTGTCGGGCACGCCCTATGTTTTCCAGAACTGGGCCGATGGCCTGGACCCGGTGACGGGACGCCCGCGCATCCGGCCGGAGGCGATGTGGTCCCTGACGGACAGACCATGGGTGGGCATCCCCGGCGCACTGGGCGCGCATAACTGGCAGCCCATGGCCTACAGCCCGCGTACGGGCCTGGTCTATATCCCGGCGCAGCAGATCCCGGCGCTGTACAAGACCCCGGACAGGGTCCGGCTGCATCCCGTGGGCCTGAACCTCGGTGCGGAAATGGCGGCAGGCAGCGCGCCCGACGACCCCGCCGCCCGTGCACAGGCGGCGAAGGCCCTGCAGGGCTGGCTGCTGGCATGGGATCCCGTGGCGCAGAAAGCCCGCTTTCGCGTCGATCACAGGGGACCGTGGAATGGCGGCCTGCTCGCCACCGGGGGCGATCTGGTGTTCCAGGGACTGGCGAACGGGGAATTCCATGCCTATGACGCCACAAACGGACAGGACCTGTTCCGCTTCAACGCGCAGAGCGGCGTCATCGCGCCACCTGTAACCTATATGGCCGGCGGCCGGCAGTTCGTCGCGGTGGAGGTCGGATGGGGCGGGATCTATCCGCTGCTGGTGGGGGGCATGGCGCGGACGGGCGGATGGACCGTCAATCATTCGCGCATCCTTGCCTTTGCACTGGATGGTGACGCGACGCTGCCGCCCTCGGGGCAGAAGGGTTTCCTGCCGGTCGCCCCACCCGTGGATTATGACGCGCAACAGGCCGGGGCGGGATATGTCCATTACCAGAATTTCTGCATCGCCTGCCATGGCGACAACGCGGAATCGGGTGGCGTGCTGCCTGACCTGCGCTGGTCCGGGGCGATCCGCACGCCAGAGGGGTTCCGCAATGTCGTCCTGCACGGGGCGCTGACGGCCTATGGCATGGGCAGTTTCGCAAGCGTGCTGGATGACGGGCAGGCCGAACAGATCCGGCAGTTCCTGATAAAGCGTGCCAATGACACTTATGCCCATGAAATGCACATCCGCGACAATCCCGCAGGCGTGCCGGAAGGCATAGATAAGGATTAAGCGTTTTCGAGTGCCGCCTTCTGATCCAAAAAGGCGGCGTTCCTTGAAGCTTTTTGAAAAAAGCTTCACCAAAAACTTTTGGACGATGACAGCGGTTGCGTGGATGCCGGTTTGTTTTCGATTCCGAAACATCCTGCCTGCATCAGCGATGATTCATAAAATGTTCATCCCGTTCCATCCCATAAAACTGTCGCAATGGGTGGGCGCGGCGGTATGGCATGTGTATAGACGGCGCATGCAGCATGTGACCCCGACCCTTCGCCCCACGTCATTCGCGCTTTCCCGGCAGGAGGCCGCGCTGATTGGCGTGACCATGATCTGGGGGACGACGTTCCTCATCGTCCACCTTGCGATGCAGTCGTGCGGCCCGCTGTTCTTTGTGGCCATACGCTTCCTTGCTGCCGGGGGCGCCAGCCTGCTTGTCTTTCATAAATCCATGCGGGCGCTCACGCTGCGCGAACTTGGCGCGGGCATTGCCATCGGCATCAGCATCTTCATGGGCTACAGCCTGCAGACCTATGGCCTGCAGACCATCACCAGCAGCCAGTCGGCCTTCATCACCGCGATGTACGTGCCCATGGTGCCCCTGCTGCAATGGGTCGTGCTGCGCCGCATGCCGCACCTGATGAACTGGATCGGCATCGGCCTCGCCTTTGTCGGGCTGCTCCTGCTGGCGGGACCGGACGCGGGGGCCGGGGCGTTCAGCCGCGGCGAGGCCGCAACCCTGCTGGGCACGGTCGCCATCGCAAGCGAGATCATCCTGATCAGCCGTTTCGCCGCACAGGTGGACAGCAGGCGCGTCACGGTGGTGCAGCTTCTGGCAGCCGGGGTGCTGGCGTTTGCCACGATGCCGCTGGGCGGGGAATCCATGCCGCATTTTTCATGGGTGTGGCTGGTCTGTGGCGGGGGGCTGGGCATTGCCAGCGCACTGATCCAGTTGACGATGAACTGGGCGCAGAAGGCGATTTCCCCCACGCGCGCCACCGTCATTTACGCAGGCGAGCCGGTCTGGGCCGGGATCATCGGGCGTATCGCGGGCGAACGGCTGCCGCCGCTTGCGCTGCTGGGCGCGGTGTTCATCATTGCCGGGGTGGTCGTGGGGGAATGGCGGCCGCGTGGGCGCAGGGTTGTAAATGACGGGTAAGGGAGAGATGTTCTTTTTTGCAAAAAAGAACCAAAAAACTCTTATCCATTCCGGGAATTATTCCAAACAGTCAGGAAATTCCCAGACTTTCAAAAGTTTTTGGTGAAGCTTTTTCCAAAAAGCTTCAGACCCCCACATCCGCCAGCATGACATAGGCCGCCTCACGCGCCGTAACCTCCAGACTGGTGCATGCACTGATCGCGGCCGCATCCCCCGCACCCAGCACCTGCCCATCGACCGCCACCTGCCCCGACACCACCAGCAGATACAGCGCCCGCCCCGGCACGGTGGCATAGGCC